>JASHRY010000385.1 GCA_030037105.1 Xanthobacteraceae bacterium | reverse complement strand
CAAATAGCGCCGTCATGGCGACGAGCGTCAGCCAAACGAGCGCGGCGTAGAGGCGGAACAGGCGCCGGTACGCGTCCGGGCGCGGCGCGCCGTCGAGCGCCGCCTGTTGCGTGATGTTGCGAATGCGAACTTCGAGGCGCAGCACCACGAGCCAAGCAGCCGCGACAACGGCATAGAGCGCCAGCGAAGCGACGATCCAGAATTCATCGAGCGGCGCGAGGCCGATCGCCCAGGCAAGCGGAAACCCGCTGATCAGCGGCAAAGCCATCACGGGCGCCATGACGGTCAGCTCGACGCCGACCGCGAAGCGCGAAGTCAGCGCCACCACCGAGGTGTTGCCGGAGCGGTGCGCGAGCCGCATGAACGCGGCGATGCCGAGCCAGGTCCCGAGCATCGCCGCGGCGGCGAGCACGTGCACGAATTTGAACGCGAAGATGAGATCGATCATGCCGGAGCGTAGGCTGAAGCAGATACTGGCAGAGTCGCATCTTTTGGCAGAGCCAAATCGACGCATGTTGCAACCTTGGAACGCAATCCACTCACATTGAATCGGATTGTCGCGGCGGATTGTCGGTGGAGCATGATCTTTTCGGAAAACCGGTTTCCACTTTTCCGGATCATGCTCTAATCCTTCCCTTTCTGTGAGGAAGGGGACAAGTGGCGCAGCACCTCCCCGCGGGCGGGAGGGGAATTGCCGAGGACGTTGCGCCGATGCGCGTCCCGTCGTTTCTCATGAGCCGAACACGACGGCATGCATGATGCGGCCGGGCACAAGCGTGAACAGGCCGGCGATAACCAGCGCGCCGAAGAAGATCGAAATCATTGCGATCCGGTGCTGGGTGACGCGACGGCGCCGCGCATGCAGCACGGCGACCGGCAGCATGACCAGCGTGAAAATCGCCAACAGATGGATCGGGCTCCACGGGCCCCATAGCCGGATTTGGTGAATCCAAAACGCGCTGATGCTGACCGCGAACATCAGCGACACCCAGAACCAGCCGATCACGCGATGCGGAATCGTTCCCTTCGGCGCGCTCAGTTGCACGATGCCGAGCGCAAGCGCCGCCATCGCCGCCAGCGCATGGAGCTGGATCGCGGAACTTGTGCCTGCCACAGCGGAGCGAGAGTCATGAAAGGCATGCTTGACGTCACTGCGAGCAAAGCGAGGCAGTCCCGTCTCGTCTCCGGCGGCGAGAACTCGGGATAGCGTCGTCGCTTCATTCCCTTACATTGATTGTACGTCGAAATTTCGCCAGTTAGTCACATCCATTAGACACGTTTTGCCGCCAGTTCGGGTCTGCGCTAAAAGTTAGATAGGGTCCAAGATTGTCCAAGGACGTGTTCGGTCTTGGGACATATTCAAGCCCAGTTCCAGGAAAATATCTCGGGAACGCTCCGATTTTCGGTCGCATTGCCGAAATTAGTAATTCTAACGCTGCAACTAAGGGCGCGGTAAGAACTTCGCTGATCCACCTAATTATGGCATTTGCCCAGCCTGGCACATCACCACAGAACTGAAGTTTGATGCTGTTGTTTAACAAATCGACAGTCAGGTAAATTCCGTCGTTCGCAAAAAGATGGATAGCCGAGCATAGAACGCAGGCACATCCTGCCACGGCATGGCCGGTTGATGCGTAGTCTCTTGGCGCTTGCGTGAAAGCAACTCGCGCAATTGACCACCCTTGCCGGGTTTGGATGCACGCCTTTCGCGGCGAGGATGCCAGCGATCAGTCGGCGCAGGCGTGAGCCTCTGTTATTGCCGGGGCCATCCCATATCGGCTGCAGCACGTCGACGACCTGCTCCACAGTGATCGCGGTCACGGGCTTGGCGGAGAAATTCGCCGGAACGTAGCGTTCGACCAGCGACCTGTTGTCCGACCTTGTGCGTGGCGTCCATTCGTCCGCGTGGTTTGACAGGTAGGAGTCGGCGGCCGTGCTGAACGCCTCGCCCTTGCGCGCTAGTGCGGCTGCGGGCAGACGGCCTTCACGTCGCGCAACGGCAAACGAATCTCGCGCCCTGCGGGCTAGTGCCAAGGTGAGCGCGTGCACTGGCCCCACACTTGCTGCGGGTCACGCCATCCATTTGGAATTGGTGCGTCCAGTAGCCGCGACCGTTTTTCACATAGAGATAGAGCGAGCGACCGTCCGCGAGCTTCTGATTTTTGCCGCTCGCGATAGCGGCCTTTACCTCTTCGGGTTTCAGCGGCATCGGTGTTGCCTTCGGTCTGGCCCGTCCCTTGGTTCCACAGAAAGTTACACATTTTGGGGCGTCCAGACTAGGCCAACACTGGCCCGATGTGGGAACGTGGTGAAGGAATGAAAACGCCGGATTTTACAGGGCTTTGTCCCGTCTTGGCCCGTACTGTCCCGTAAGCGGAATTAACCGGGATAGCGTCGTCGCTTCGCTCCTGGCGATGATGCGCCGTCAATCCTTCAGAACGGAATTTCAACATCCATGTCGCCGCGCGGGCTGCCGTTCTTGGCGCCAATGCCCGCGGCAGCGACCTTGCGCGTGGGGCCGGGCGAACCGAAGTCGCCGCCCGTGTCATCGGCCCCGAAGTCGCCGCCGCCCGCGCTGCCGCCAGCGCGGTCGAGCAGCGTCAGCTCGCCGCGGAAGCCTTGCAGCACCACCTCGGTCGAGTAGCGGTCCTGGCCGGATTGATCCTGCCATTTGCGGGTTTGCAGCGCGCCCTCGATGTAAACCTTCGATCCTTTTTTCAAATATTGCTCGGCGATCCGGCACAGATTTTCGTTGAAGATGACGACGCGGTGCCATTCGGTTTTTTCCCTGCGCTCGCCGGTCGTCTTGTCCTTCCAGGAATCCGACGTGGCCACACGCAGGTTGGCCACCGGCCGCCCGTCCTGGGTGCGACGGATTTCCGGATCGGCGCCCAAATTGCCGACCAGGATTACTTTGTTGACGCTTCCCGCCATGACACGCTCCGTTCGTTACGCGCCCGCATCCACCCTAGTGCCGGCCCCGACCCCTGCAAGGGTGATCCCGGCGCGATTGGCGTTATCCACACGTCCGGCCGCCGCCGCTGGGGCGCTCTATGTTCTTAGTTTGTTCTCATCCGAAAGGCAAGCGCCTCCTTCGGCTGTACATCAATCGTCAACCACTATCGAAAGTGCCTGACGAGCGTCGTTGACGATCGGGACAATAACGCCGGACGCCGTCATCTAGGGTTAACCAATCTTCTTGCTGGACTCTCAGGAGAAATCTTGATGGGGCGCATTTGTATATCTGCCGCGTCGAGCAATTG
>JASHRY010000384.1 GCA_030037105.1 Xanthobacteraceae bacterium | reverse complement strand
AGCGCGCCGGGTGAGGGGGACCGGTCGGCGGCAACCGAGGGAGGGTCGCCTGGAGGATTCAGGACGCCCGATTTCGCCCCCTCACCCGACGTTCTCGCTGACGCTCGAACGTCGACCTCTCCCGCAAGGGGAGAGGTAAAAGAAGACACGCTGCGCAATCGCGCGCTCGCCGCGATCGAACAAACGCGCTGGGTGCCGGCTCAGGGCGCGCGGCGCATCACCGGCATGATCGAGAGCCGGCCCGATTGGGTGATCTCGCGCCAGCGCGCCTGGGGCGTGCCGATCACGGTGTTCGTGCGCGAGCGGGCCGACGGCTCCGCCGAGATTCTCCGGGACGAGGAGGTGGATGCCCGGATTGCCGCCGCGTTCGCGCAAGAAGGCGCCGACGCTTGGTATGCCGAGGGCGCGCGCGAGCGCTTTCTCGGCCCGCGCGCCAACGAGACCTGGCGCAAGGTCGACGACATTCTCGACGTCTGGTTCGATTCCGGCTCGACGCATGCATTCGTGCTGGAGGACCCGACGCATTTCCCGGCGCTCGCCGGCATCGGGCGCGCGGCCGACGGCGGCCCCGAAGCGGTGATGTATCTCGAAGGCTCCGACCAACACCGCGGCTGGTTCCAGTCCTCGCTTCTTGAATCCTGCGGCACGCGCGGCCGCGCGCCGTTCGACATCGTCCTCACCCACGGTTTCGTGCTCGACGAGGACGGCCGCAAAATGTCGAAGTCGCTCGGCAACGTCACGGCGCCGCAGGACGTGATGAAGAGCGCGGGCGCCGACATCCTGCGCCTGTGGGTGTGCGCCGCCGACTATGCCGACGACCTGCGCATCGGGTCGGAAATCCTGAAAACGACCGTCGAGACCTACCGCAAGCTGCGCAACACCTTGCGCTGGATGCTCGGCAATCTCGCGCATCTCACCGGCGTCGAGCGCGTCCTCCCCGCGGACATGCCGGAGCTCGAACGGCTGATGCTGCATCGGCTCGCCGAGCTCGACGCGCTTGTTCGCGCCGCTTACGCCGATTTCGACTTCAAGCGTATCTTCGCCGCGATCAACAGCTTCATGACCGTCGATCTCTCCGCATTCTATTTCGACATCCGCAAGGACGCGCTCTACTGCGACCCTTATTCCTCGCTGACGCGAAGAGCCTCGCTCACCGTGCTCGACCATCTGTTCCGTTGCACGGTGACCTGGCTGGCGCCGATGCTCTGCTTCACCGCCGAGGAGGCGTGGCTCGCCCGCGATCCCGCCGCCTCGTCCGTGCACCTCGAACCTTTTCCGAGCGTGCCGGCTTCCTGGCGCGACGACGCGCTCGCCGAGAGGTGGCGGGAGCTGCGCAGCCTGCGGCGCGTGGTCACCGGTGCGCTCGAACTCGAACGGGCCGCCAAGCGCATCGGCTCGTCGCTCGAAGCGGCGCCCTTGATCTACGTCGCCGACCGGAAACTGTTCGCCGCCGCGGCCGATGTGGACCTTGCCGAATTGTGCATCACCTCGGCCGCGACCCTGATCGAGGGCGATGGGCCGCCCGCGGCCTTCCGGCTCGACGACGTGCCTCACGTCGCGGTCGAGCCGCGTCGCGCCGAGGGACGCAAATGCGCCCGCTCGTGGAAAATCACGCCGGCGGTCGGTCTCGACCCGCAATATCCCGATGTCACGCCGCGCGACGCCCAGGCGCTGCGCGAATGGGACGCGATGCGCAAGGCGGCGGAGTAGGGCGGCATGGCCGATGCGGCGCAGGACAAAGCCGGCCGCTCCTACGCCTGGGGGCAGTTGAGCGCGCTCGGGCTTGCCGTCGCCGCGCTGATCTGCATCTTCGATCAGGCGGCGAAGCTTTGGCTCTTGGACATCGTCGATCTCGGCGGCCGCGCGCTCGCCGTAACGCCGTTTCTCAATTTGATCCTGACCTGGAATACCGGCATCAGCTACGGCTTGTTTCCGCAGGAGGGGCCGATCGGCCAATGGGTCCTGCTCGCCGGCAAGGTCGCGGCGGTTGCGTTCCTGTGGATCTGGCTCGCGCGGACGTCCTCGCGGCTCACCGCATGGGCGCTCGGGCTCATCATCGGTGGAGCGATCGGCAACGCCGTTGACCGCCTGCATTGGCCGGGCGTCATGGATTTCGTGGACCTCCATGCGGGCCATTTTCATTGGTATATCTTCAACCTCGCCGATGTCGCCATTGTTGCCGGCGTGGCCGGCCTCGTTTACGATTCGCTGGGGTCCGGAGCGCCGCAAAAGCGCCCTGATCACGGCTAAAAGAACCTGCATAAGCCTTTGGGCAAGCCCAGGATTAACTCCTGGCCGGACGTTTCGGCCCCGGGTGAAGGTAATATGCCGCTTATTCGAAGTCGGGACCGCAAAGTCGGCTGCGCGCCGCGCGCGCGGGAGGCGCTTTTGCGCGCTGCCTTCGGCGTCGCTCTCGCCGGTTTGATCGTGAGCCTCGGCATGTCCGCGGCGCGCGCCGCCGGCAACGACGACAGCACCAACCCGTCCGCCTGGAGCAAGTTCATGCAGCGGCTCGGCCTGAAGAAGCCGTTCGACTCGAATTCCGACATCCAGTACACCGAGCGCTCGCCGCTCGTGGTGCCGCCGACCCGCGATCTGCCGCCGCCGATGGCGGGGCCGCCGCCGGTACCGGACTGGCCCGGGAATACCGTCAGCCATCATAGGCGCGCCAAGGTCATACCGCCCGCGTCGAACCCTGGCGACAGCCCGCCGCGGGTTCCCAATCCGCCCGCTCCAAAGAAGAGCTTTTTCAAACCCAGCACTTGGTTCAGCAAAGAGGAATACGCAACCTTTACCCACGAGCCGTCGCGCGAGGAGTTGACCGATCCGCCCGCAGGCTACCGCACGCCGTCGCCCTATCAACCCTATGGCATCGGCCCGGATCACAAGCAGGCTAAGAAAAAGGACGCGAGCGCCGGCACCGCGAACGCCCAGGCCGGCAAATAGCCGCGAGCGGGCCGTGTTTCGGCGCTTGGCGGCGTGCCTTGCGAAGAGGCCTGTCCGTCGGTAATGGCGAACGAGACTGGACCGGCAAATCCGGGGCGGCGGAAGGCCGGAATTGGCCGTCCGTCGGGGGCGCTCGCTCGATCAAGCTTTTTTACGGAGGCCTTCTTGTCGAAAATGCTCGCGCTCATCGCCGCGCTTGTCGTTGCCGCGGCGGGCGGCGCGCGCGCCGCGCCCGAGCCCAAGGTTGCGTCTTTCACGCTCTGGAACGGCCTTGAACTCGTCGTGGTGCCGGATCATCGCGCGCCGGTCGTCACCCACATGATCTGGTACAAGGTCGGGGCCGCCGACGAGACGCCTGGAAAATCCGGCCTCGCGCACTTCCTCGAACACTTGATGTTCAAAGGCACGCGGCAAAATCCCGGCGATCGATTCTCGCAGGCGGTCGCCGCCATCGGCGGACAGGAGAACGCCTTCACCGCCAGCGACTATACCGGGTTCTTCCAGCGCGTCCCGCGCGAGCACCTCAAGGAGATGATGGCGTTCGAGGCCGACCGCATGACCGGCCTCGTGCTCGGCGAGGAGGTCGTGCGCCCCGAACTCAACGTCGTGCTCGAAGAGCAGAACATGCGCGTCGCCAACAATCCGAACGGCCGCTTGGGCGAGCAGATGGACGCCGCGTTCTATCTCAACCATCCCTACGGCCGGCCGGTGATCGGCTGGCGGCACGAGATCGAGACGCTGAGCCGCGACGATGCGCTGGCGTTCTACCGGCGCTTCTATACGCCGAACAACGCCATCGTGGTCGTGGCCGGCGATGTGACCCCCGAGGAGGCCAAGGCCGACGCCGAGGACACCTATGGCAAGGTGGCCCCGCGCGCCGCCATCGGGCCGCGCCGGCGGCCCATGGAGCCGGTCGAGGAGGCGCCGCGCACGGTCACGCTCGCCGACGCCCGCGTCGAGCAGCCGAGCGTCAGCCGCTATTATCTCGTGCCCTCGCGGACCACGGCCAAGCCCGGCGAGAGCGCGGCCCTCGACGTGCTGGCGCGCGTTCTCGGCGGCGGCGAGAACAGTCGCCTCTACCGGACGCTCGTCGTCGATCAAGGGATCGCCATTAATGCCGGGGCCTTTTATTCGGGGACCGCGCTCGATTACGGCAAGCTCGGAGTCTATGGCTTGCCGAAACCGGGAAAGACGCTGCACGAGGTCGAAGCGGCGATCGACGCCGTCCTCGACGACGTGAGCGAACACGGCGTCACCGCCGACGAACTCGATCGCGCCAAGGTTCGCCTGATCGCGGATGCCGTATATGCGCAGGACAACCAGGCGACGCTGGCGCGCTGGTACGGTGCCGCGCTCGCCACCGGCGAGACCGTCGAGATGGTGCGCGACTGGCCCGCGCGCATCCGCGCCGTCACCGCCGCCGCCGTGCGCGCGGCCGCCCGGACCTGGCTCAATCCGCGCGCGTCGGTGACCGGCTACCTCGTGAATAGCCTCAAGCCCGAGGAGAAGCATTCGTGAACGCCATGCCGCCGGCTCGGCTCCGTCTCCGCCTCGCCTTCTCCCGTTTGCGGCGGAAGAGGGGATGGGGGCGCCGCGTCGCCGCCGCGATCGTCATGCTTCTCACCGTGGCGGCGCCGGCTGGCGCCACCACGGTCGAGCGCGTGGTCAGCCCCGGCGGAATTGAAGCCTGGCTGGTGCGCGAATCCGCGGTGCCGGTGATCGCCGTCGAGTTCGCGTTCGTCGGCGGCGCCATCCAGGATCCGCCCGGCAAGGCCGGGACCGCCACCATGGTCGCGTCTCTGCTCGACGAAGGCGCAGGCGATTTCGACTCGAAGGCGTTTCGTGATCGGCTCGAGCGCAAGGCGATCGAGCTCTCCTTTGCGGCCGAGCGCGACACGCTGCGCGGCTCGCTGCGCACGCTGACGGAGAACCGCGACGCCGCCTTCGAAGATCTGCGGCTCGCGCTCACCGCGCCGCGCTTCGATCCCGCGGACGTGGAGATCATCCGCGCGCAAATCCAGTCCTTGCTGCGGCGCGCCGCAACGAACCCGAACGAGATCGCCGATCTGCGCTGGTGGGAGACTGCATTCCCCGGCCACCCCTACGGCCGGCCGGTCGACGGCACGCTCGAATCGGTGCCGACCATCACCGTCGCCGACCTCAGAGCCTATACGCGACGGGTCTTGGCGCGCGCCAACCTGAAAGTCGCCGTGGTCGGCGACATCGACGCCGCGACGGTGAAGGGCATGCTCGACCGCGTGTTCGGCGCCTTGCCGGCCGAACCGGAACTGGCGCCGGTCGCCGCCGCCTCGCCGCAGGGGCTCGGCCGGCGCATCCTCGTCAAGCTCGACGTGCCGCAGGCGGTGGTGACGTTCGGCGGCGCCGGCATCGCGCGCAGGGATCCGGATTTCATGGCCGCCTATATCGTCAACCACATTCTCGGCGGCGGCGGGTTCTCTTCGCGGCTCTATCGCGAGGTGCGCGAGAAGCGCGGCCTTGCCTATTCGGTCTCCGACAACCTGGTGTGGCTCGATCACGCCGCGTTGTTCCTCGGCCGCACCGCCACGCGCGCCGACCGCACCGCGCAAACCCTCGACCTGATCGAAAAGGAAATCCGCCGTCTGGCCGAAAACGGCCCGACGGCGGAGGAGCTGGCCAGGGCCAAGGCCTATCTGAAAGGCTCTTTCGCACTCAATCTCGACACCTCGCGCAAGATCGCCGCGTTCCTGGTGCAGTTGCAGCTTGACGGCCTCGGCATCGATTACTTCCAACAACGGTCGGCCATGATCGACGCGGTCACGCTCGACGACGCGCGGCGCGTCGCCAAGCGCCTGCTTGACGGCGGACTCCTGGTCACCGTGGTCGGCCGGCCGCAGGGGCTGACTTCGACACCGGCCGAGGGTTCGCATTGAACGGCCGAGCTTGGCCATGATCCGCGTCACCGCTCAGATCAGCATCGACGAGCGCGAGATCGCGGAAAGCTTCGTGCGCGCGTCCGGGCCGGGCGGGCAGAACGTCAACAAGCTTTCGACCGCGGTCCAGCTCCGCTTCGACGTGCGCGGCTCGCTGTCGTTGCCGCCGGACACGCGTGCGCGCCTGGAGCGGCTCGCCGGCGCGCGGCTGACGCGAGACGGCGTGCTGGTGATCACCGCGCAGCGCCATCGCACGCAGGCGCGCAA
>JASHRY010000383.1 GCA_030037105.1 Xanthobacteraceae bacterium | reverse complement strand
CGGGCCACCGGTGTTGCCGGATGACGATCGTGCCGTCCGAGCTGATATACACCGCGGTTGCAGGCTGCTCGTGGATGACGAGGTCGGCCCGGTCGTCGACCCAGTCGAAGTCTCTGTCCTGCGGGATGTCCGGTGCGGGCGACGGCACTACCGTCGATGCGGCTTCAAGACCGAAGTCAAATTTGGAGATCGGCTTGTTCATAACGATTCCTTTCTGTCAGGAACCGCGCGGGCAGGCCTTGCAAAGAGACTGGAAGAGAGAATATAAGGGGCTTCCACTCCACCTTAAATCGACACTCTTCCCAACCGCTGCGCAGCCCCGCGCGGCGGTTGGTGTTTAGGCGACAGCTTTTTCCGATGGCCGGCGTCGCCGTTCGATGTAGTCGTGCAGGCTGCTCACGAGAACCTTGCACAACTTGCCGTCGTGGATGGCCTCAATCTCACCCTCCCGCATCAATTCGTAAAGGCGAGTCTTGCCGCAGTCGAGGATCGCGCAAGCCTTGCTGACGCGGACGATGGAGAGGTTCCCACTTTGGGTGGTAATGGCGTCCATAATCTTTCTCCGTTTGCGCCCGTTTGTGGCACGCCGGAGAGGAAACGCCATCTAAATTCAGAAGTAATCAGATTTCGCAAAAAATTATTTGGACTACTCGCCGAACGACTTGGCCTTGATGAACAGAAGGCCGCGGCGGCCCGGAGGCCGCCGCAGAAATTCTTCCCAGTCTTTCCATTGGTCGCTTTGCCGAAGGTGAGCGAAGCGCGCGCTCCACGTAAGCTCCTTGCCCTTTTTTCTCACCGCCAACCCGTATTTGTATTGCGAGTCCGCAGAGGCCGACTTGCCAATCGCGAACCCCAATCTCTCGATCTCTATCTTTTTTTTGGCCAGAAACAGCCGCCATGCGGTCTTTTTGGGCAACGATCGGTTGCGGTTCCAGAAGACAAGCCATAACTGAAAAAACTGCCGATAGGCCTCGTCTGGCTTGCGAGGTTGCCCGCGCCCGCGCTTCGCTGCGCCTTTCGGGGTCATTCAATTCCCCGATCTTTTGCCATTTCACGCATCCAATCCGCTACTGCCTTCATCGTCTCGGGGCGCCCAATATAAAGTTCGTCGCCGAGCACGCGCATGAATCCCACCACTAGACCGTCAACGCTGTGAGTGCCGTCGTGGAAGGTCGGTCCCCGCAATCCAGCGCGGATCATGTCTGCTACGATTTCTCCCAGCAGCGTCATCCATCCCACCGTGCCATCGCATGATTTCAGAAATTCGATGGCATAGTTGCTGCCGGTCCTACAATCGGCAAAATAATTGGCGGTAGGCCTCACGTCCCAAGTACAGAGTTTTTCCGCGTTGAAGAACGGCAGCGGGTAGAGCTCATATTGAGACTTCTGCTTCGGCCGGTAATCGTTGAGCCGAACGACATTTGTCTTTTTCATGCCGCCCCTCCCTTCTCCCTCTCGTAGTATTTTGCATGTAGCGCATCGATCATCTCGCCTAAACGGCGTACCGCGAAGTCCACCAGGTTGGGAACGCTCCCGATCTCGACATCCATGTCAAGCTCATCAAGGGCCAACAATACGAGCTCCTTCATCTTCACAATGTCGCAGATGCCGGGCTCCAATTTCAAAAATGTTTTACTGTTTCTTTCGACGAGTTCTTCCCTTTTCAAGTCAATAACATTGTCGGCAGTCATGGCTTAACCTCTTATGCTCGGGTTGAACACGACATGTGAGAAGTGCCCGGTTTATAATGATCAATGTGCATGCCAGACAGGCTGGCATCGGCCTCCCGCGAACGTCGACCAAGCCTCCATCAGCTTGCGCCGTTTTTCGAAGAGTTCACCGCGCCGGTAGGCCGCCTCGACCTTGTTCTCGACAACATGTGCGAGCGCCGCCTCGCAGACCTCGTTGGGGAAGTTGGTGCACTCGGCCGCCCAGTCGCGGAAGGTGCTGCGGAAGCCGTGCGCCGTCGCGCCGTCAACCTTCATGCGTTTGAGCACCTTCGCCATGCTCATGGAGGACAACGGCTTGCCGACCTGGCGGCCAGGGAAGACAAGGTCGCCCTCGATCGGCAGCGCTCGCAAAATCTCGACCGCCCGGTCCGACAGCGGCACGCGATGGTCGCGGTCTCCTAAGCGCCGGCCCTTCATGCGCTCGGCCGGGACTATCCACACCTTCGCCGCCAGGTCGAACTCGGACCACTTGGCGCCGAGCAGTTCGCCGGTACGCACCGCAGTGAGGACGAGCACTTCCAGTGCGCGGGCCGGACTGCCCGCCTCACGGCGAAGCTTCTCGACGAACTCGGGCAGCTCTTGATAGGGAAGCGCCGGCTGGTGCCGAATGCCGTGCAGCCGCCTCCGCGGCGTCAGGAGGTTGCTCAAGTGGCCCTTCCAGCGCGCCGGGTTGTCCCCGCTGCGGTGGCCGCGCGCCGTGGCCCAGTCGAGCACCGCCTCTATGCGGCCGCGCAATCGGGAAGCGGTCTCGGTCTTATCCTGCCAGATCGGTTCGACCACCTTGAGCACGAGCGCGGTATCGATTTCGGCGACCGGGAGCGCCCCGAACACCGGAAAGGCATAACTCTCCAGCGTCGATCGCCACTGGTAACAATGTTTTTGGTTCTTCCATCCCGCCTCATGCGCCGCGATGTATTTTTCGGCACACTCCTGGAAAGTGATGGCTTGCAGCGCTTCGAGCTTTTTGTCTGCGATGGCGGCGCGCCGAGCCTCAAGAGGCTCGATGCCACGGGCGCGCTGCTGGCGGCATTCCCGCGCTCGCTCGCGTGCCTCGGCCAGAGTGAAGTCGTTGAATGACCCGAGGCCGAGCTCGTGCGCGCGGCCCTCTATGGCGTATCGGAAAACCCAACTTCTCGTCCCGCTGGCGCTCACCCGGAGGTAAAGGCCGCCGCCGTCCGCTTGATAGCCGCGCGCGCAAGCGCGAGCGACGGAGAGAGAGTTGAGACGGTGGATGGCGCGCGGCGCCATGTCCCTGCCCATGTTTCGTCGCTGGACCGGTGCGATTCGTTCGCACGGTAGCGAACCCATGAAAGAGGGCTGGCCCGATAAATTCAGAAGAAAAGAGTATTTCGAACCAGCCCGGAAAGATGGTAGCGCGCCACCCCTTCCGCCACTATTGATAATGATACCGCCGAGTTCATAAGACGGTTGAAATCGCCCTAATCTCTACGCGTTCCGCGCGCCGCTGCCGATGATGTCTTCGACCGGCCCGTCGGCGCTCGCGCCGAAGTAGAATACGACGCGCTGGCGGAGCCACTGCGCCACATCGCCGGCTTCGGGTGACCGGCCGTCTGAGCGATTGCAACTGTGCCGCCAATCATCGATGCGACCATGAGCGCAAGCCAACGGTTTGCTGAAAATCCAAACGATTTGCTTAAACCGGAGAAAGTTTCTTCCTGGTACAGCCGCGGGGTGACTTACTTACCACCACCCAGCGAGGACTGAGGAGCTACCATGTATAAACTTGCTATGCGTTTCCTGAAGGAAGAGACGGGCGCCACCGCCATTGAATACGGCCTGATCGCGGCGGGTATCTCGATTGCGATCATCGCCGTGGTGAACGGCCTCGGCTCGCAGTTGAACTCGACGTTCGCCAGTATTTCCACCCAGCTCAAGTAAGCTTGGTTTGACGGTTGGCGGTTGAAAGTGCCGGCGTTCCGCCGGCACTATCCGCTGCTGTGCGGACTCATATCACCCGTAGTTGCGCTCGTCGGCGATGATCTTGCCGTCGTTCGGCAGCGTGCCGGGCGCGACGAACTCGACGCGGCCCTTGAGCTTGGTCACGGCTTGCAAGCTCGTCGCCACCGCTTGCTCAAGCCCGCTCGCCGGGGCGGCGCATTCGGCCGTTAGCGTCATCACGTCCTGCTCCGCTTCGCGTGTGACGCGAAGCCGCACCCGGCCGAGTTCGGGATGACGCTTGGCGAGCTCGGCAATCTGACCGGGATGCACGAACATTCCCTTGACCTTCGTGGTCTGGTCGGCGCGCCCCATCCAGCCTTTGATCCGCATATTGGTGCGCCCGCACGGCGAGCGGCCAGCAAGCACCGCCGAGAGATCGCCGGTGGCGAGGCGGATCATGGGATAGTCCGGGTTGAACGAGGTGACCACCACCTCGCCTACTTCGCCGTCGGCGACCGGATCGCCGGTGCCCGGGCGCACGATCTCGACGATGACCGATTCGTTGACGAGCATCCCTTCGCGCGCCGGCGTCTCATAGGCGATGACGCCGAGTTCCGCCGTGGCATAGGCTTGCAGCACCGCCACGCCGCGGGCCGCAAGCTCGTGGCACAACGATGACGGCAGCGCCGCGCCGGAGACGAGCGCGCGCTTGATCGACGAGGCGTCCTTGCCTGCTTTCGCCGCCGTGTCGAGCAAGATTTTGAGAAAATCCGGCGTGCCGGTGTATCCGCTCGGTTTAAATTGCACGATCGCCTCCACCTGCTGCTCGGTATTGCCGACGCTGCCGGGAATGACCGTGCAGCCGAGCGCGTGCGCTCCGGATTCGAGAAGGAAGCCGCCGGGTGTGAGCTGGTAGGCGAAGCTGTTGTGCACGATGTCGCCGGCGCGGAAGCCGGCGGCAAAGAGAGCGCGCGCGCAATTCCACCAGTCCTTGCCGTGTCCCTCCGGCTCGAAGATCGGGCCGGGCGACATCAACAGACGCTTGAGCTTTCCTGGCGCGACCGCGGCAAAGCCGCCAAACGGCGGCCTTGCTTGCTGCCGCTCTTTCAGCTCCGGCTTGCGCAGTACGGGAAGCGCCGCAAGGGCGGCGCGCGAGGTGACCGACCTCGGGTCGACGCCGGCAAGCTGCTCGGCCCAGCCGGACGCATTCATCGCCCGGGCGATGACGTCCGGCAGCTTCGAGAAATGCTCGCGTTCGCGCAATTCCGGCGCCCGCGTCTCCAGATCGTCGTAAAATTCCGGCATCGGCTCATACCGCGCGCTGCGCGGCCCTTCTCGTTCTGCGCCTTGACGGTGTTGCGAGCGGACGCGATGGCGCCTGCGGCCGCGCTTCGGTCCAATCCCGCAACGCGTAGGCATCGACGACGGTCGTGAGATTCCGGCCGGTCACGACGATTGCCCGTCCCGTCAGCAACCACCCGCCGCCTCTTTGCTCACTCTATCACGTCGGCGGCCTTCCGGTCCGTTCTGAGCCGCATCGCGCGAGACGCAGCAACGGCATTGCCGCGGTGTGAGGCGCGCTCTACGTGTCGGATGCTGGCGCTTCCCGCGCCAGACGCCCGTGTGAACGGCATTCATGACACAGCATTTCGAATTCGGACTGGATACGTTCGGCGACATCACCGCCGGTCCCGACGGCCGCCCGCTGAGCCATGCGCGGGCCATCCGCGACGTCATCGAGGAGGGAATTCTCGCCGATGAAGTGGGCGTCGAGGCCTTCGGCGTCGGCGAGCACCACCGGCCCGATTTCGCCGTGTCCGCCCCGGAAATCGTGCTCGCGGCCATTGCTGGGCGGACCAGACGGATCGTGCTCGGCTCGGCGGTGACGGTGCTGAGCTCGGATGATCCCATTCGCGTCTTCGAGCGGTTTTCGACGCTGAATGCCGCCTCCGGCGGCCGCGCCGAGATCACCGTGGGGCGCGGTTCGTTCACCGAGTCGTTTCCGTTGTTCGGCTACGATTTGCGCCGGTACGAGGAGCTGTTCGAGGAGAAGCTCGATCTGTTCGTGGCGCTGATCAGGAACGATACCGTCACCTGGCAAGGAAACTTGCGGCCGCCGCTCGTCAAGCAGCGGATCTTTCCGCCGATCGAAGCCGGATCGCTCAAGACGTGGGTCGGGGTCGGCGGCAGCCCGGAATCGGTGGTGCGCGCCGCGCATTACGACCTGCCGCTGGCGCTCGCCATTATCGGCGGCGATTCGAAGCGGTTTCGGCCTTATGTCGACCTCTATCATCGCGCCTTCGCGCAATTCGGCCGACCGACAAAGGCGATCGCCGTGCACTCGCCCGGTCACGTGGCGGAGACGGACGAACAGGCGCGCGAGGAATATTGGGTCGGCTACAAAGCCATGCACGACCGCATCGGCGCCGAGCGCGGCTGGCCGCCGCTCGGCCGCGCCGAATTCGATCGGGAAGTCGCGCGCGGCGCGCTCTATGTGGGCGCGCCGGAGACAGTGGCGCACAAGATCGTCGCCACCGCGAAGGCGCTCGGCCTCGCGCGCTTCGACATGAAATACAGCGCCGGCACGCTCGCGCACGACAAGCTCATGCGCAGCATAGAGCTTTACGGCAGCAAGGTGATGCCGCTGGTGCGCGACATGCTGGCGTGATCGGGCCGATCGCGGGCTCGCGTCGAACCCTGCTTGACGATCCGCTTTGACGTTTCTACATTGTATCGACCATCGAGAAGGATCGTTGATGCGATGAAAGTCGAATTTCTAAGATGGGGCAATAGCTTGGCGCTGCGTGTTCCGAAGGCATTCGCTGCCGAGATTGGAGCGGTGGAAGGCCAGCCGGCCGAGATGACGGCCAAGAACGGTGCGCTCGTCATCAGGCTCGCAAAACGACGGAGGCGACGCCGTTATAATTTGGAGAACCTGATAAATGCCATCACGGAGGAGAACCGGCACCCCGAAATCGAGTGGGGACCACCGGTCGGTAACGAGGTCTGGTAGCAACTACTGCCCCGATGCGGGGGACTTCATCTGGGTCGATCTCGATCCCACCAAAGGGCATGAACAGCACGGTCGTCGTCCTGCCATCGTGCTCAGCCGGCGCGCCTATAACGAACGTGCCGGCCTCTGTGTCGCCTGCCCCATCACCGGCCGCGCCAAGGGTTACCCATTCGAGGTACCGATCCCGAAAGGTCACGGTGTCAGCGGCGTCGTGCTTGCCGACCAGGCTCGCAGCCTGTCATGGCCGGAGCGTCATGTTGATCCGATCGACCGCGCCGGTTCGGATCTGCTCGAGGACGTGCGCGAAAAGATCGCGGCGCTGATCGAGATCACGTAGCGGAAATTACGTCCCCACGAGGCCCAATTGCGGGCTCGACGGTTCGGCGTGCGGCCGCTTGGCGATGCGGCCGGCGAGCCGCGCCAAGCGGCCCGCCTCCACGGCGGCGCGCATGCTTCTCGCCATCGTCACCGGATCGCGCGCCTTCGATACCGCGGTGTTGACGAGCACCGCCGCGCAACCAAGCTCCATGGCGAGCGTGGCGTCGGAGGCGGTGCCGATGCCGGCGTCGAGCACCACCGGCACCGGCGAGCGCGCGCACACAAGCTCGATCAGATGCGGGTTGGAAATTCCGAGACCGGAGCCGATCGGCGAACCGAGCGGCATCACCGCGGCGGCGCCGGCATCGGCGAGTTTTCTGCAGGTCACCGGGTCTTCGGTGCAATAGGGCAGCACGACAAACCCTTTCGCGACCAGCATTTCCGTTGCGCGCACCAGTTCTTCGACGTCGGGATAGAGAAGCTCGCGGTCGCCGATCACTTCGAGCTTGATCCAGTTGGTGTCGAGCGCCTCGCGCGCCAGCTCGGCCGTGAGCACGGCGTCCTTGGCGGTCTGGCAGCCCGCCGTGTTGGGGAGGAAGCGGACGCGGCCGGCCAACAGGTCGATCAGGCTCTCGTCGTCGCCCGCGAGGCTGATGCGACGGATCGCGGCCGTGACTATCTCGGCGCCGCTCGCGGCCACGGAATCGAGCATGATCTTGCGATTGGGATAGCCGGCCGTGCCGAGGAACAGCCGCGAGTGGAATTCGCAGCCGGCGATGATGAGCGGATCGGACATTCTCTCACTCCGAATGCTTCCCCTCCCCATTGTGGGGAGGGGTTAGGGGTGGGGGTCGCGAGACCGGGAAACAGCATTCATGCTCGCGCTTTACCTCTCCCCCCTCCCCACCCTCCCCCACAAGGGGGGAGGGATTGGAAGTCGGTTCGCCCCCGCCGGGAGCACTCATCTCATCCTCCCTGCCTGGCGCGCACGATCTCCACGTTGTCGCCGGGCTTGAGCGGCGTCGCCGGCCAGGCCGCGCGCGGCACCACGGCGCCGTTGAGCGCGACGGCAATGCCGCGCTGGCTGATATCGACCGCCTTCTCCGCCAGCAAGGCCGCAAGCGTGGCGGCCGCGAGCGCTTCGCTTTTGCCGTTCACGTTGATTGTGGCTCCGGTCATCGGCATCTCCAAACTTATTCGGCAGCGCGCGTCGGCAAGAAGCGCTCGAGGCCGAACGGCTTGATGGCCGGCTCGACGACGTCATCGAGCACGAGGCGGGCCATTGCATCGGCTGTCACAGGCGCCAAGAGAATGCCGTTGCGATGGTGACCGGTGGCATAGAACAAGCCGTCGAGCGGCCCGCGGCCGAGGATCGGGGCATCGTCGCGGCTTCCCGGCCGATGGCCGACCCAGATTTCATCGATCGGAAGCTCTTCCACCGCAGGCACAGCGCGCCACGCGGCTTCGAGGAGCGTGAGCATGCCGCCGGCGGTGATTGTATCGTCAAAGCCTTTTTCCTCCACGGTCCCGCCGATGATGAGCCGGCCGTCGCGGCGCGGCACGAGATAGACGCCTGGCGCCCATAGGACGTGAGAAAGAAGCGGCGCGGCTGTGTCCATGCGCAGCGCCAGCATCTGGCCTTTGACCGGCCGCACCGGCGGCCGCAGGTCCGGCGGCAGCCCGGCGATGCTGCGCGACCAGGCGCCGGCGGCGAGCACGACGATATCGGCGGCGGCGATCGTGCCGTCCTTGAATCTCACGCCCCGAACCCGTCCGCCCTGTACGATGATCTCCTCCACCGGCCGATGCTCGTGAATTGCGGCACCGGCGGCTTCAGCGGCGCGGCGCAGCGCCTGCACGAGCTTGCGGTTGTCGACCTGATGGTCCTGCGGACTGAACAGGGCGCCGGCGATCTTGCCGGCGAGGTGCGGTTCGCGCGCGCGCGTCGCTGCGGGCGATAGCCATTCGAGCGGCAGATCGAGCCGACGCTGAAACTCTAATCGCTGCGCGATCTCGGCCTGGTCGTCCGCGGTCAAGGCGAGAACGAGCGTGCCCTCTTGCCGCAATTCCACGTCGACTCCACTCGCGCGCCGAAGCTCTTCGGCAAAGTCCGGCCAGCGCGCTTGTGCGTCGCGGCCGAGCGCCACCAGCGCCTCTTCCCCGGGCTCGGCTTCGCAGCAGGCCGCCAGCATGCCGGCGGCGGCGTGGCTCGCCCCCGACCCGGCCTGGCCGCGATCGAAGACCGTAATCGCGGTGCGGCCGGCGAGCCGCCAGGCAATGCCCAGGCCGATGACGCCGGCGCCGATGATGACAATGCGCGGACGCTTGGCAATGGCGTAAGTGGGGTCGGTCAATGCGGCTCCCTTCGCTGGTATGATCCAGACAGGTTCGACGGGTGTGATCTCAGCCGCCGACACGCCCGCGCGCCTACGCGTTCCTGCCGTTGCGGCACCCCTGGCCGTCAGCCTTGATGATGGTGGTTTTCATGCGCCGCCACAAGGCCGCGGCGCCTCACCTCCTGGTCGCACGCGTTGCAGGGTCCCTGGCCTTCATCTTCGCCACGGCGTCGAATTGCATCAAGCGCTCAAGAAGCGGTTCCATGTCTTTGAGTGGTATCATGTTCGGGCCGTCCGAAGGCGCCCGGTCGGGGTCCTGGTGGGTCTCGATGAAAAGGCCAGCAATGCCCACCGCCACCGCCGCACGCGCCAAGACCGGCACGTAGTCGCGCTCGCCGCCGGAAGATGCCCCCTGCCCGCCCGGCTGTTGGGCCGAATGCGTCGCGTCGAAGATCACCGGCGCACCGGTCTTGGCCAGCGCCGGCAGCGCGCGCATGTCCGAGACGAGCGTGTTGTAGCCAAAGGAGACGCCGCGCTCGGTGACGAGCACGTTGCGATTGCCGGCGCCGGTGATTTTTTCCACCACGTTGGCCATGTCCCAGGGCGCGAGAAACTGACCCTTCTTGACATTGACGACGCGGCCGGTCTTGGCCGCGGCGACGAGCAGGTCGGTTTGCCGGCACAGGAAGGCCGGGATTTGCAGAACGTCGACGACCGCGGCAACGCGCGCGCACTGGCCCGGCTCGTGCACGTCGGTGATGACCGGCACGCCGAGCGTCTCGCGCAGCTCGGCAAAGACCGGCAGCGCCTTGTCGAGCCCGAGCCCGCGCGGGCTCGCGGCGCTGGTGCGGTTCGCCTTGTCGAACGAGGTCTTGTAGACGAGGCCGATGCCGAGCCGCGCGGCGATCTCCTTGAGCGCGGTGGCCATTTCGATCGCGTGCGCGCGGCTTTCGAGCACGCATGGACCAGCGATCAAGGCGAGCGGCAGCGCATTGCCGAAGCGCACCTTGCCCGCTGCGACGATGGGATTCGGACCGGCTGTCATCCGCTTGTCGGGTTCATCGGAGGCGACCATGACCATCCGGCGCACGAGGGTCAACACCGCCGCGCGGCCGCAGGCCTGCGCGCGATTGGCGCCGGCGCGGCGCGGTCAGGTCACGCCGACAAATCCGTCGAGCTTCGCCGCCTTCGAGACAAACTACACCAGCCGGCTCTGCTCCACCGCCGCGCCGATGAACGAGGCGAAGAGCGGGTGCGGGGCAAATGGCCGCGATTTCAGCTCGGGATGGAATTGCACGCCGATGAACCAGGGATGATCGTCGTACTCGATGATCTCCGGCAACAGCCCGTCGGGCGACATGCCGGAGAAGCGCATGCCGTGCTGCGCCAGACGGTCCTTGTAGGCGGTGTTGACTTCGTAGCGGTGGCGGTGGCGCTCGGAAATCTCGGTGGCGTGATAGATCTCGGCGACGCGGCTGCCGCGTTGCAGCACGGCGGGATAGGCGCCGAGCCGCATGGTGCCGCCGAGATCGCTGCCGAGCCCGTGCTTCTGCAGCTCGTTGTCTTTCATCCATTCCGTCATGAGGCCGACGACCGGCTCGCGCGTCGGACCGAACTCGGTCGAGCTCGCCTGCTCGATGGCGCAGAGGTTTCGCGCCGCCTCGATCACCGCCATCTGCATGCCGAAGCAGATGCCGAAATAGGGCACATGGCGTTCGCGCGCGAAGCGGGCGGCGCGGATTTTTCCCTCGCTGCCGCGCCGGCCGAAACCGCCCGGCACCAGGATGCCGTCGACATGCTCGAGGAACGGCGCCGGATCCTCGTTCTCGAACACCTCGCTCTCGATCCAGTCGAGATTGACCTTGACCTTGTTGGCGACGCCGCCGTGCGAGAGCGCCTCGATCAGCGATTTGTAGGCGTCCTTCATGCCGGTGTACTTGCCGACAATGGCGATGGTCACGTCGCCTTCCGGGTTGCGGATGCGCTCGTTGATGAGATGCCAGGTGGCGAGATCGGGCTCCGGCGGGGACTCGAAGCCAAAGGCCGCGAGCACCTCGCTGTCGAGGCCGGCGGCGTGATAGGCCTCGGGCACGGCATAGATGTTGTCGACGTCGCGCGCCTCGATCACCGCGCTCTCGCGCACGTTGCAGAACAAGGCAAGCTTGCGCCGCTCGCCGTCCGGAATCGGCCGATCGGTGCGGCAGAGCAGGAGGTCCGGCTGGATGCCGATGGCGCGCAGCTCGCGCACTGAGTGCTGCGTCGGCTTGGTCTTGAGTTCGCCGGCGCTCGGGATGAACGGCATCAGGGTGAGATGGATGTAAAGCGCATGGTTGCGCGGCAGATCATTGCCGAGTTGGCGGATGGCCTCGAAGAACGGCAGCCCCTCGATGTCGCCGACCGTGCCGCCGATCTCGCACAGGACGAAATCGAAGCCTTCATTGCCCGCGCGAATGAAATCCTTGATGGCATTGGTCACATGCGGAATGACCTGGATGGTGGCGCCGAGATAATCGCCGTGCCGCTCCTTCATGAGAATTTCCTGATAGATGCGGCCGGTGGTGATGTTGTCCGCGCGCGTCGCCGGGCGTCCGGTAAAACGTTCGTAATGGCCGAGATCGAGGTCGGTCTCCGCGCCGTCGTCGGTGACGAAGACCTCGCCGTGCTGATAGGGCGACATCGTGCCCGGGTCGACGTTGAGATAGGGATCGAGCTTGCGCAGCCTCACCTTGTAGCCGCGCGCCTGCAGGAGTGCGCCGAGCGCCGCCGAAGCGAGACCCTTGCCGAGTGAGGAAACCACGCCGCCGGTGATGAAAATGTACCGCGTCATGGGACTTGCTCTCTAACGCGGATCACACGATTCGACGAGAGATTTCACGAGGAACCGACGCACAGGCTCTCTCATGCGTCCTGAAAGGTTTGGATTCACAGTTACTTCCGACTGAGTCCTAATATTACGTCGGAGTTTCTATTGTGATTGTGGCACTTGCGGCTCGCTGGGCGCTGGGCTCGGCGGAGCCGGCGCATTCGCCGGCGGGGCATTGCCGCGTAATTGGTCGAGAAGGCCACGGCCGCTGCGGCTGAGCGGCGCAGTCGGCGCGCCGCCGGCGCCAACCGGTGCCTCGACCGGCGCGTTTCCCGTGTTCACGATCGACGCCGGCTTGCGGCCAAGGCCGGCAAGCCACGACAGCGCCAGGCTGGTGATGAAGAAACCCACAGCGAGCAATGCCGTCGTGCGCGTGAGCACGTTCGCCGTGCCGCGGCCGGTCATGAAGCCGCTCGTGGAACTGATGAGGCCGCCGCCCTCCGACTTCTGCAGCAGCACGACCCCGATCATGGCAAGGACGAGCATCAGGTGGATGACGATCACGACAGTCAGCATCGATGATGTTCCGCTTGCGGCCGCGGCCGGCTTCGGCTCGCTGCCGGCGCCGCTCGTCATATAGGGATTAGCGAGCGTCTCTACATGATCGGCTGTGGATTTTCTATGGCGGTTGACCCTGCCCCGCGAAGCGGAGAAGAGGGCCGCGCGTCAGCGCGGCGGAAGAGGTGTCAGCCTGGAAGGTTCCGCTCCTCATCTCCTCCTTCCGCCATGCTTGGATGGTCCTCTCCCAGCTACGTTTTACTCCGCGGGGCGGATGAAAGTTCATCGATAAACCCCGGCAATGGCCAAGAATGTGTCGGCCTCGAGGCTCGCTCCGCCAATAAGCGCGCCGTCGACATTCTCACCCGTCAGTAACTGCTTCGCATTCTCCGCCTTTACCGAGCCGCCATAGAGGATACGGACCCCCTCACCCGCTTCGCCGTAGCGCGAAGACAATTGCTGGCGAATGAAACGGTGCACGGCACCGATATCCTCGGGTGTCGGCGTCAACCCCGAACCGATCGCCCAGACCGGCTCGTAGGCGACGACGAAATTCCCCACATTCTCCGGAAGCGAGCTGTCGAGCTGCGCGCCGATCACGGCGCGGGCTCCTTTGGCGTCATGAGCGGCGTGTGCCTCGCCCACGCACACGATGGCGGTGAGGCCGGCGCGCTGTGCCGCCTGCGCCTTTGCGCGCACCATCGCGTCGGTCTCGCCATGATCCTTGCGCCGCTCGGAGTGGCCGACGATGACGGCGACCGCGCCGGCGTCGGCCAGCATCTCCGCGGAAATGTCGCCGGTGTGCGCGCCGCACGGTTCGGCATGGCAGTCCTGTCCGCCAATGGCGATCCGCGACCCGCGCGCGCGGGCGGCAAAGCCGGCGAGGAGCTGCGCCGGTGGACATACCAAGATATCGATGCTTGCCGGCAGCCTGGCCGCGGCAGCAATCATCTTGTCGAGCTCGGCGCGCGCAGCGGAAAGCCCGTTCATTTTCCAATTGCCTGCGACGAGCGGGCGGCGCGCGGTCATCTTGATCCCGATAGCTCGGCGTGAACGACCAAGAGCCGGTAGCAGACCGATTGCATGCGGAAAAGGGGCGTTTTACCAGGAAATACGGTCGGTTGCCGGACAACGTGACCCTCCCTATGATGCGCGCCGCGCGTCTTCGGCGATCCCGGCCGACATCATTCCAGCGTGTGGACCAAATGCTTCGAGGTATCCGCAAAGCCTCCGCGAATTGGCTCGGTCGCTCCGTGATGGGCGTGGTCATGGGCCTTCTCGCCGCGAGCTTCGCGATCTGGGGCATCAACGACATCTTTCGCGGCTTCGGCCGCTCTACGCTCGCCAAGATCGGCGGCATCGAGATTCCGATCGACCTCTTCCGTCAGACCTACAACGAGCGACTGCAACAGGTCGAACGCCAGCTCGGCCATCCGCTTTCGTCCGAACAGGCGAACGCACTCGGTCTCGACCGCCAGGTGCTCGGCGAAATGATCACCGAGGCCGGTCTCGACCAGCGTGCGCGGCAGATGCGACTCGGCATTTCCGATGCCGAGATCGTGCGGCACATCACCTCCGATCCGGCCTTCCACGGTCCGACCGGCAAGTTCGACCGCGGGCGGT
>JASHRY010000001.1 GCA_030037105.1 Xanthobacteraceae bacterium | reverse complement strand
GTACCGCGCCACGCGCCAGCGCGATTTAGGTATTAAGCCAGCCGAAATGGATCGGATAACCCTCGCCGCTTAGCAGCGCCATGGTTTCATAAAGCGGCAGGCCGACGATGTTGGAATAGGAGCCGACGATCTTGACCATGAAACCTCCGGCAATCCCCTGCGCCGCGTAGCCGCCCGCCTTGCCGCGCCATTCGCCGGAGGCAAGATAGGCCTCGATGTCCTGGTCGGAAAGCCGTTTGAAGCGCACCCGGGTTTCCACGTAGCGCTGTCGGAACGTTTCCCTCGGCGTCACCAGGCAGACCGCGGTATGGACGCGATGATTGCGCCCGGACAATAGCCGTAAACACTGCGCCGCCTCGTCGAGCAATTCCGCCTTCGGCAGGATGCGGCGGCCGACTGCGACCACGGTGTCGGCGGCGAGGATGTAGGAGCCTTTCAGCTCGTCGTCGATGCGCACCATGTGCAGCGCTGCTTCGGCTTTCAACCGCGCCAGCCGCGTCGCGCAGGCGCGCGGCAGCTCGCCCCGCTTCGGCGTTTCATCGATGTCGGTGGGACGCAGCGCGTCCGGCTCGATGCCGACTTGGTTGACGAGCGAGAGCCGGCGCGGCGAGCCGGAAGCGAGCACCAGTTTCGGGCGGCCGATCATTTGAACCGGTAGGTAATCCGGCCCTTGGTCAGATCGTAAGGCGTCATCTCCACCAGCACTTTGTCGCCGGCAAGCACGCGGATACGGTTCTTGCGCATGCGTCCGGCAGTGTGGGCGATGATTTCATGCTCGTTCTCGAGCTTGACGCGGAAGGTGGCGTTCGGGAGCAACTCCGTCACGACACCGGGAAATTCCAAAAGTTCTTCCTTCGTCATTCGTGACCCGGAATTGTGGTTTCCGGCCGCGACCATGATCACAGTCTGGGCCAAAATTTGCGCGGAACCTAGCGGATGACGGGCCGCTCCACAACGCCAACTTTGCCCGGCCGCGGTTGTCATTCGTTGCCGGGGCTGTTGCGGGAAAAGCGCTGCCGGATGCGCTGCAAAAGCTGGTCGCGCACCTCCCGATAGGCATCGAGGCGCTGCTCGCGGCTGCCTTCGGCGCCGGTCGGATCCGCCGTCGGCCAATATTCGACATCGATGGCGCGGGCGCGGGTCAGCTCGAGCGCCCGGTGATGAGCCTCGGGCGCGAGCGTGACGATGAGGTCGAAATTGAGGCCCTCCCACTCCTCAAGCTCCTCGAAGGTGACCGGCTTGTGCCGCGAAATATCGACGCCGATCTCAGCCATAACGGCGACCGCGAACGGGTCGAGTTCGCCCTTGCGCACGCCGGCGGAGCCGACATGGATGGCGCGGCCCATCACCTGCGCAAACAGCGCGGCGGCGATCGGCGAGCGCACGGAATTAAGGCCGCAGGCGAACAGTACCGCCGAGGATTGCGTCGCGGGTCGCGTCGCGGACGCCGGCATCGCGGCTCCTCATCCCTTCCAATGCAACACCGTGACCAGGGTGAACAGCCGCCGCGCCGTGTCGAAATCAAGCTCGACCCTGCGCTTGAGCCGCTCCATCAGGAGGCGCGAA
Source organism: Xanthobacteraceae bacterium (assembly GCA_030037105.1). The sequence goes on along the minus strand of JASHRY010000001.1, from coordinate 10,293 downwards.
GCTTCGTCGTGCAGCGCGCGGCGGCCCATGTCGAGCGCCTCGATGCGGTCCGGCGTCGACGTGCGGATCGCCGCATAATAGCTGTCGCAGACGACGAAATAGTCCTTCACGATCCGGCGAAACGGCGCCAGCGAGAGCAAGTGCGCGATCACCGGCGTGCCGTCGGTCTCGCGGATATCGAACATGAGCCGATTGCCGGTGATCCCGAGGATGAGCGCATAAGGTCCGCCCTCATGACCGACCGGCCTAAAGCTATTCTCCTCGATGAGATCGTAGATCGCGACCGCGCGTTCATGCTCGACATCGCGGCTCGCCCGTCCGATCGACGATTCATCGAGCGTAACCGCCGCGAGGCGGCCGGTTCGCTTCTTGTCGCGCTCGGAGCGGGCCATCAGCGGTTGAGCCGAACGGCAACGGAACGGGCGTGGGCGTCGAGCCCTTCCGCCGTCGCCAGCGTGACCGCGGCGTCGGCCAGGGCGCGCAATTGTTCCGGCCCGCATTTGAGGATCGACGTGCGCTTCATGAAATCGAGAACGCCGAGCCCGGAGGAGAAACGCGCCGATCTCGCCGTCGGCAGCACGTGGCTGGAACCGGCCACATAATCGCCGATCGCCTCCGGCGTGTGCGCGCCGATGAAGATCGCGCCGGCATTGCGGATGCGGCCGACCAAGCGATCCGCGTCGGCGGCCGCGATTTCGACGTGCTCGGGCGCGAGCGCATCGATGAGCGGCGGGGCTTCATCAAGATCGCGCACCATGATCACCGCGCCGAATACGCGCCAGGACGCGGCGGCGACCGTTCCGCGCGGCAAATCGGCAAGCCCCCTCGTCATCGCGCGTTCGACCGCTGCGGCGAGCGCCGCATCGTCGGTGACGAGGATCGCCTGCGCGCTCGGATCGTGCTCGGCCTGCGCCAGAAGATCGGCGGCGATCCAGTCCGGATTGCCGGTCTGGTCGGCGAGGATCAGCACCTCGGACGGGCCGGCGATCAGGTCGATGCCGACCTTGCCGAACACGATGCGCTTGGCCGCGGCAACATAGGCGTTGCCCGGCCCGACAATCTTGGCGACCGGAGCGATAGTCTCGGTGCCGTGGGCGAGCGCGGCGATCGCCTGCGCGCCGCCGACGCGGAAAATCTCATCGACGCCGGCGAGTTTCGCTGCCGCAAGGACCAACGGCGGCAGCTCGCCGCCGGGCGCCGGCACCACCATCGCCAGGCGCGGCACGCCGGCGACCTTGGCCGGCACCGCATTCATCAGCACGGAAGAAGGATAGGCAGCCGTCCCGCCCGGCACGTAGAGTCCGACCGCCTCGATCGCCGTCCAGCGCCAGCCGAGTTCGACTCCGAGCGGATCGGTGAAGCGGTCGTCCTGTGGCACCTGCCGGCGATGAAAAACCTCGATGCGGTCGCGGGCGAATGTGAGCGCCGCAAGCGCCTCGCCGGCGCAGGCGTCGAACGCCGCCCGTATTTCGTCCTGCGTGACCCGCAGACCGACGCCGTCGAGGGCGAAGCCGTCGAATTTCTGCGTGTAATCCTTGAGCGCGCGGTCGCCGCGGGCGGCGACATCGGCGACGATGGCGCGCGCCGCCGCCTCGACGTCAGTCGCCGTCTCGCGCTTCAGCTCCAGCAAGGCGCGGAATTCTTCCGCAAAATTTTCGGAGCGTGTGTCGAGACGGATAGCCATGACGGTGGCCTGTGCGCTGTCCGACGACGCGTCATGCTCGCGCTCGTCGCGGGCGTCCGCGTCTTGATAACCGAGTCGATCAAAAACGTGGATGGCCGAGACACGGGGCGCCCGGAGACCCCGACCCGGCCATGACGTAAAGTCAAAATTCCACGTTCGATGAAATTCAGTATCAGGTCTCTTTTATTATAACAATTCTAATATTTGGCCGTCTGGTTGACAAAAACCTTTGCTGTTGCGCAACTGCTTGAGTGGTCGTTCCCGAACGATTCATCGTATCGCAACGATGGCCGCAAGAAAGTTCATAAGGTCTAGCCGAGCGCTGCGCCGTCGCGACTTGTTCGACGGCTTCCGTGGTGCGACGCGACGTTTTCCGGTCACACCGTGACCGCCATGCCCTGAGGTGCCCGTGCTTCCTTCGCTGCTGATCGTCTTTCGTGAAGTCTTCGAGGCCGGCTTGATCGTTGGCATCGTCATGGCGGTGACGTCCGGCGTTGCCGGACGCGGGCGCTGGATCGCCGGCGGCGTTGCCGCGGGCGTGCTTGGCGCCTGCATCGTCGCTTTGTTCACCGGCGGATTGTCGGAATTGTTCGGCGGCAGCGGCCAGGAATTATTCAATGCCGCCATTCTCGGCTTCGCGGTGCTGATGCTCGGCTGGCACAATGTGTGGATGGCGCGGCACGGCCGCCAACTTGCCGCGGAATTACGCGCCGCCGGCGCTGCGGTGGTCGCGGGATCGAAATCGCTTGCCGCCCTTGCGATTGTGGTGGCGATCGCGGTGCTGCGCGAAGGCTCCGAAGTCGTGCTGTTTCTCTATGGCGTGGCCGCCGCGGAAGGCGGCGCCGGCATCGGCATGGTGATCGGCGGCGTGCTCGGGCTCGCGCTCGGCTCGCTGGTCTGCCTTCTCACCTATCTCGGCCTCATCACCATTCCGACGCGATATCTGTTCAACGTGACCTCGACGTTGATCGCATTGCTGGCCGCCGGCATGGCGGCGCAGGCGATCGCCTTCCTGCAGCAAGCGGACATCCTCACCCTCTTCGATCGGACGGTGTGGGACACGTCCTGGATCCTGAGCGACAAAAGTCTTCTCGGACGGGCGCTGCACACGCTGATCGGCTATGTCGATCAGCCGACCGCGATGCAGCTCATCGTCTATGCAGCCACTCTCGCCGTCATCACGGTGCTGATGAAGCTTTTCGCGGCCCCGCCGGCGCGACGGCACGCGAACGGCGTAACCGGATCATCCGCAGGTCATGTCGCAGATTACGCCGTCCGCGAATCCGCGGCGGAATGATCCGGGCACAGCGCCGCCGAAAAGACTTCGCCGAGATCGACGAGCTCCGCCTCCAGGCATTCGACATCCAGACGAATGACGCCGCCGCCGGAGAAAGTCAGCGTGACGGTGCCGGAAGGAGGGTCGCGCTCGACGAATTCGACCGCAAGAAGGTTGAGCAGCGCGTTTCTATCGGTTGGATCGAGATCGCGGCACTTGCAGGCGAGAACACGGTCGAAGCGCAGCGCCGTCCGGCAGCGTCGGTAATCCGCGCCCGCTCCCCCGCCGTTCTTGGCGTCGACCACGTTCATCCAGTCGAAACGGTTGAGCGCCATCACAAATCGGCGCTCGCGCGGCTGCCAGAAAATATCGGCAATCTTGACAAGAGCATCCTGCACATGGGCGGAAACGACCGCGACATCGTCCTTGTCGAGAGCGACGAGTTTAAGCTCCTCCATGGCGGCGTCCTCATTTTTGGCGATCCTCCGCCATGGAAACTAGGGAGGCGACCGGCCCCCCGCAAGGCCCGGCGCGGCAAGGACCTGGCGCGTTGGGCCGACCGTGCCCGACACCCCGTCGTGGGCGACTATCCGGCCACGGCGCGGATCGATCAGCGGCAATCCGCCCGCCGAGACCATAAATCCGCATGGCCGAACATATTTGAGTACGCTTGCGGCGACCGCAACCGGCTATCAACAATAGCCGGCCCGGACGTGCAAGTTGTATTTGCTTCCAAGCCCGTAGGTTGCTAAGACCTATCTAACAAACTGTTTCTTAACTGGCCCGCGGTATTGCGGGCGTGGCCGCGGACAATGGCTCAACTGCGATCCTCATGATCTCAATCCCATCTGTTATGTCTCTTCCGCTCCCGTTAAGGGATACCCGCCTTTCTTGAAAGGGAGGATTTATGCCTAAGAAGTCAAAGAAGCGACGCGCCTGGACCGCGGGCGAGGTCCGCGACCTGAAAACGCTGGCGCGCAAGAAAACGCCGGCGGCGAGGATCGCCAAGAAATTGAAGCGAACCGAAGGCGCGACGCGGCAAAAGGCGTTCAGCATCGGGCTGTCGCTCGATTCCCGTTCCTGACCTTTACCCAGCAGTCCAGTTTTCGCGCGCGCCAAGGCGCCGGCCTGTGCCGGGCTTGGGCATGCTTTCGTGCGGACATTTTGTTGACGCGCCGCCATGACGACCGCGGCCGAGGCGGCGAGCCTTGGCCGTGCTCCGATTAGGAATGATGTCCGAAGAGGGGCATCCGGCGCCGCGCGCGAAAGGGAGAGAACCGGCCTTGGGCTTGGTCTGGAGCATGATCCGGAAAAGTGAGAACCGGCTTTCCGAAAAGATCGTGCTGCACAAGGAAGCTGGAGCGCCATCCGACTTCAATATGATCGGATTATGCTCTTAAGGCCCGTCCTCAGGGTTGACCGGAGGTGGCGGGTCGGCGCGAGCCTGCGCCGATTTCGCCTGCAAGCTCAGAAAGCATAACATAGTCAATTCTTAGCCCGGTCGTGGCATTCCCCCCGCCCCGGTGGTACGCATTCTTATGAGCCAGCTTCCCCGCCCGCTGCGGCAGTCGCCCGCAAGCTCCGAGCTTGCCGCCGCCCTCCTCGCCTGCCGGCGGGCCTTCCTCGCCATCGCGCTATTCAGCGGCATGAGCAATATCCTGATGCTCACCGGCGCGTTGTTCATGCTCGAAATCTATGACCGGGTGCTGCCGAGCCGCAGCGTGCCGACGCTTGTCGCGCTGTTGCTCCTGGTGGCGGGCCTCTACGCCGCGCAGGGCGCCATCGACGCGATCCGCAGCCGCATCCTCGTGCGCATCGGCACGAGCCTTGATGAAGCGATGAGCATGCGCCTCTATGACGCCGTCGTCCGGCTGCCGCTTAAGGTCGGCGGCAAGGCCGACGGCGCGCAGCCGGTCCGCGATCTCGACACGGTGCGCGCCTTTCTGTCCGGCATCGGCCCGGTCGCCTTGTTCGACCTGCCATGGATGCCGGTCTATATCGCCGTCTGCTTCCTGTTCCACACCTATATCGGCCTGACCGCGCTCGTCGGCGCCATTATCCTCATCACGATCACGGTCGTGACCGAAGTGCGAACGCGACGGCCGACCCGCATTGCCACGCAATTCGCCGTGGCGCGCAACGCGTTGATGGAGGCGAGCCGGCGCAATGCCGAGGCGATCACGGCGATGGGCATGGTCGGTCGCATCGCCCAACACTGGAGCGACCTCAACCGCAGTTACGTGGCGAGCGGCGGCCACGCCAGCGATGTCGTCGGCGGGCTCGGCGCGATGTCGAAGATTCTGCGTTTGCTGCTGCAGTCCTGCCTGCTCGCGGTCGGCGCCTGGCTGGTGATCAAGCAGCAAAGTACGCCCGGCGTCATCATCGCCGGCTCGATCCTGGGCGCCCGCGCACTGGCGCCGGTCGATCTCGCGATCGCCAATTGGCGCGGCTTCGTCGGCGCCCGGCAAAGTTGGCAGCGCTTGTCGCAATTGCTCAAGGCCGTGCCGGCGCGAACCGAGCCGATGCCGCTGCAGGCGCCGGAGAAAACGCTTATGGTCCAGAACGCGGCGGTGGCGCCGCCGGGCGAGCAAAAGATCGTCTGCCAAGACGTAAGCTTCACGCTCGCCGCCGGCACGGCGCTCGGCGTGATCGGCCCGACCGCGTCGGGGAAATCGTCGCTGGCGCGCATGCTGGTCGGGGTGTGGACGCCGGTGCGCGGGACCATCCGCCTTGACGGCGCCAGCCTCGACCAATGGTCGCCGGAAGCGCTCGGCCGGCACATCGGCTATCTGCCTCAGGACGTCGAGTTGTTTCCGGGCAATGTGGCGCAGAACATTGCACGCTTCGAGGATCCGCCCAATGCCCGGGCGGTCCTCGCCGCCGCGCAGGCGGCCGGCGTGCACGACCTCATCGTCAATCTTCCCGCCGGCTATGAAACGAATGTCGGCGAGCACGGCAGCGCGCTGTCCGCCGGTCAGGCGCAACGGATCGCGCTCGCGCGCGCGCTTTACCGCGATCCGTTCCTGATCGTGCTCGACGAACCCAATTCCAATCTCGACGCCGAGGGCGACGAAGCGCTGACCCGCTCCATTCTCGGCATTCGCAAGCGCGGCGCCATCGCCGTAGTGATCGCCCATCGCCCCAGCGCCATCGCCGGCGTCGACTACATTCTGGTGATGGGCAAGGGACGACAACAGCAGTTCGGACCGAAAGCGGAAATCCTCACCCGCGCGACCCAGCCGAGCGCGCCGCCGCGCGCTTTGAAGGTGGTGCCCGATCAGGGAGGAGCAGGATGAACCGCAAAGCCTCGCCAAGCTCGAGCATCTCGATCCGCCGGCACGTTTTCGCGGGCGTCGTCATCGTCGCGGTACTGGCGATCGGCCTCGGCGGCTGGGCCTCGACCGCCGAGATTTCGGGTGCGGTCATCGCCCAAGGCTCGATCGTCGTCGATTCGAACGTGAAGAAGGTGCAGCACCCGACCGGCGGCGTCGTCGGCGAGGTACGGGTGCACGACGGCGACCGCGTGAAAGCGGGCGACATTCTCATCCGCCTCGACGAGACCGTCACCCGCGCCAATCTCGCGATCGTCACCAAGACTCTCACCGAGCTTTATGCGCGCCGGGCGCGCCTCGCCGCCGAGCGCGACGGCGTCGACACGGTCGCGGTGCCGAAGGAGCTTGCTGGCAACACCGACGATCCCGACGTGAAGGATGCGCTCGCCAGCGAGGGCAAGCTGTTCGAGCTTCGGCGTACGGCGCGTCTCGGCCAGAAGGATCAACTGCAGCAGCGCATCAAGGAATTGCAGGAGCAGATCACCGGGCTTACCGCTCAGCAGGACGCCAAGTCCAAGGAGATGGCCCTGATCGAGCAGGAGCTTCAAGGCGTGCGCGATTTGTGGGCGAAGAATTTGATCCAGCTCACCCGGCTCACGTCGCTGGAACGCGAAGAGGCGCGCCTGCAGGGCGAACGCGGCCAACTCGTCGCCGCCGTGGCGGAGGCCAAGGGCAAGATCGTGGAGACCCAGCTGCAGATCCTTCAGGTCGATCAGGATTTCACCAGCGACGTGGCCAAGCAGTTGCGCGAGACCGACAGCAAGATCGGCGAATACGTCGAGCGCAAGGTCACGGCCGAGGATCAACTCAAGCGCACCGACATCCGCGCGCCGCAGGACGGCATCGTCTTCCAGTCGACGGCGAACACGGTCGGCGGGGTGATCACGGCCGGCGAACCGATCATGTTCATTGTCCCCGAGACGGACACGCTGCTGGCCGAAGTCAAAGTCAATCCCCGGGATATCGACCAGGTCCAATTCAGCCAGCCGGTGCTGCTGCGCTTCTCCGCCTTCGACGTGCGCACGACGCCCGAAATCAACGGCACTGTCGTGCGCATCGCCGCCGATACCACCACCGACCAGCGCACCGGGCAGAGCTACTATCTGGTCCGCATCTCGATGACGGCCGACGAGATCAAGCGACTCGGCAACGTCAAGCTCACGCCGGGCATGCCGGTCGAAGCCTTCATTCAAACCGGCGAACGCACGCTGATGTCGTATCTGATCAAGCCGCTGCACGATCAGCTCATGCGCTCGTTCCGGGAGAAGTAAGATCGCTTCCCTACCGTCGGCCTGGGCGCTCCACCCGATTCGATCGTGGGCCTCGCCTCCGGGTGAGGGGACTTTCGCTTCTGCGGACGGCGCTCCGTTGCTATAAGGCGTGCCGCCGTCGAACGCTGACAGCGCGGGGAATCCCGGCTCATGAAACGACTCGGCCGCTGGGCGCGACAGTTCGGTACCGCGCGCGCGGTGTGCATCGTCCTGTTGTTCGCGCTGGTGCCGCTACGCATCGTCGACCCGCGACCGCTCGAGGAAGTGCGGCTGCGCACGTTCGACCTCTTTCAAGTTTTAAGGCCGCGCGAACAGACGATACGGCCGGTCGTCATCGCCGACATCGACGAGCCGAGCCTCAAGGAGATCGGACAATGGCCGTGGCCGCGGACCGTGGTCGCCGATCTGGTCACCCGCCTCAGCGAACTTGGCGCCGCGGCGATCGGCTTCGACATCGTGTTCGCCGAGCCCGACCGGCTGTCGCCGGCGGTGGCGGCGGCAAGCTTTCGCGGCCTCGATGCGACGACCCGCGACAAGCTCGCCAGCCTGCCGAGCAACGACGAGGTTCTGGCGGCGGCGATCAGGCGCGCCGGCATCGTCGTCATCGGTCAGACCGGCTCGGCGACCGCGACGCCGCGCACGAAAGTCGAGATGGCATTGCAGACCGGCTTCGCGGTGCGCGGCCCCGATCCGCGGCCGTTCCTGGTGACGTTTCCCGGACTGCTGCGCAACGTCCTGCCGATCGAACAGGCGGCCGCCGGCCGCGGCCTGTTCTCGATCGACCCCGAGCGCGACGGCATCGTCCGCCGCGTGCCGATCGTCATGCAGGCGCAAGGTTCCCTGGTGCCGTCGCTGTCGATGGAAATGCTGCGCGTCGTCACCCGCTCCGGCGCCATTCTGGTGCGCACCGACGCGGCCGGCGTGATCGCGGTGGCGGTTCCCGGTCTTGAAGTGCCGACCGACCGCAACGGCCAGTTCTGGATTCATTTCAACAAGCATGATCCGGCGCGCTACGTATCCGCCGCGGACGTACTGCATGGGCGCGTACCCGCGGATCGCATCAAAGGCAAGCTGGTGCTGGTGGGCACCTCTGCGGCCGGCCTCCTCGACCTCAAGACCACGCCGGTCGACCCGGCCATGCCCGGCGTCGAGCTGCACGCCCAAATCCTCGAGAGCGTGCTCACCAAATCGGCTCTCGTCCACCCCAATTACGCCATCGGCGCCGAGCTTGTCGTCGCGGTGCTGCTCGGGCTCGCCATCATCGTCGCCGCGCCGATGCTGTCGGCCGCAACCGTCGTCGCGCTTGGCGCCATGCTGATCGCCGGGCTGATCGGCCTGTCGTGGTATTTCTTCGCCGCGCACGATCTGCTCTTCGACTTTACCTATCCGCTGATGTCGAGTTGGCTCATTTATCTCGTGCTCACCTTCGTTAATTATTTCCGCGAGCAGCAGCAACGGCAGCAAATCCGCTCCGCCTTCGGCTTCTATCTCTCCCCGCAACTGGTCGAGCAACTGGCGCGTTCGCCGGAGAAGCTGGTGCTCGGCGGCGAGGAACGGCGCATGACCATCCTGTTCAGTGACGTGCGCGGCTTCACCACCATTTCCGAGCACTACAAGGACGATCCCCAGGGCCTCACCCACCTGATGAACCGCTTCCTCACGCCGATGACCAACGCCATCATCGAGCGCAAGGGCACGATCGACAAATATATCGGCGACGCCATCATGGCGTTCTGGAACGCGCCGGTCGACGACGACGAGCAAGAAACGAACGCCTGCGATGCGGCACTGGAAATGCTGGCGCGCGCCACGGCGCTCAACATCGAATTCAAACGCGAGGCCGAGGCCAATGGCGGCCTGTACATGCCGCTGCGCATCGGTATCGGGCTCAATACCGGGCCGTGCGTCGTCGGCAATATGGGGTCCGACTTCCGCTTCAACTATTCGGTTCTGGGCGACACCGTCAATGTCGCCTCGCGCCTGGAATCGCGGACCAAGGACTATTGCCTGTCGATGGTGATCGGCTCGCGCACCGCGGAGAAGGTGGGGCAAAAATTCGCCGTCATGGAGATCGATCTGATCCAGGTGAAAGGCAAGAAGCAACCCGAGGCGGTGTTCACGGTGCTCGGCCGCGCCGACGTCGAGCAGGATACACGCTGCCGGGAGCTGCGCGATGTCAACGCCCGCATGCTGGCGTGCTACCGCCGGCAGCAATGGGATGCGGCGCTCGACCTGATCGATCGCTGCCGCAAGCTCGCCGGCGGCTTTGATGTCGCCGGCCTTTACGACATGTATATCGAGCGCATCCGGGCGTTCGCCGCCAAGCCGCCGCCGCCCGACTGGAACGGCGTCTACGAGGCCGAATCGAAGTAGCGCAGGAAGGGGTTCCGGCGCCGCCGCGCCGGACCTTGATCCGCTCGAGCGCGTAGCGCAGCACGGCCAGATCGACCGGCTTGGCCGCGACCCGGCAGATGATCATGCGATGATTATTTATGCGGTTATACCAATGGCATTGAACAGTCATCCATGCCTGTCATCGTCCGCGCAGGCGAAGGCGGACGATCCAGTCAACATCCCCGTAGCCCGCATGAGCGCAGCGACATGCGGGAAAACCGATCCGGCTGTCGCGAAAATCCCGGATTTCGCTTCGCTCATCGGGCTACGCATCTGCCACTGGATCATCCGCCTGCGCGGATGATGACGACAACACGAGTCAGCGTTTAATGCCGC
>JASHRY010000382.1 GCA_030037105.1 Xanthobacteraceae bacterium | reverse complement strand
GCAGCCGTCGAGAATGCGCCGGGAGCACGTCGTGCGCACAGGCCCGATCCTTGAGACCGAAGACCTGACCAAGGAGTTCGCCGGCTTTATCGCGGTGCGCGACGTGAATTTGCGCGTCGAGCGCGGCGCCATTCACGCTTTGATCGGCCCGAACGGCGCCGGCAAGACCACGTGCTTCAACCTGCTCACCAAGTTCCTCAAGCCGACGCGCGGCCGCATCGTATTCGACGGGCGCGACATCACCGCGCTCAACGCCGCCGATGTTGCGCGCCTCGGGCTCGCGCGCTCGTTCCAGATCTCGGCCGTATTTCCGCATCTCACCGTGCTCGAGAACGTCCGCATCGCGCTGCAGCGCCGCCGCCGCGGCAATTCGTTCGACTTCTGGCGTTCGAAACGCGCGCTGCGCGTGCTTAACGGGCGGGCGCTCGCGCTCATCGCCGACGTCGGGCTTACGTCCTCCGCCGACGCGCCGGCGGCCGAGCTGCCCTACGGCCGCAAGCGGGCGCTCGAAATCGCGACCACGCTGGCGCTCGATCCGGAGCTCCTGCTGCTCGACGAGCCGACCGCGGGCATGGGGCGCGAGGACATCGCGCGCATCAGCGCCCTGATCAAGTCGGTCGCCGCCGACCGCACGGTGCTTATGGTCGAGCACAATCTCAGCGTCGTCGCCGATCTTTGCGACCGCATCACGGTGCTTACCCGCGGCCAGGTGCTGGCCGAGGGCGACTACAAGACGGTGGCGGCCGACCCGGCGGTGCGCGAAGCCTATCTCGGGACCGGCCATGCCTGAGACGCCCGCCCTTCTCGCCGTGAACGATCTCGAAGCCTGGTACGGCGAATCGCACGTCCTGCACGGCGTCACCCTCGACGTGCGCGCGGGCGAGGTGGTCACGCTTCTCGGCCGCAACGGCGTCGGCAAGACGACGACGCTCAAGGCCGTCATGGGCATCATCGAGAGCCGCACCGGCTCGGTGCGCTTCGAAGGCAAGGAGCTGATCCGGCTGTCCTCCGACGCGATCGCGCGCTCGGGCATCGCCTTCTGTCCCGAAGAGCGCGGCATCTTCGCCAGCCTCAACGTCAGGGAGAACCTGCTGTTGCCGCGCCAGGTGCGCCCCGGCGGGCTCGATCTCGACCGCATTTTCGCTTTGTTTCCCAATTTGCGCGAACGGCTCGCCACCCAAGGCACCAAGCTCTCCGGGGGCGAGCAGCAGATGCTGGCGATCGGCCGCATCCTGCGCACCGGGGCCCGGCTGTTGTTGCTCGACGAGCCGACCGAAGGCCTCGCTCCCGTCATCGTCGAGCAGATCGGGCGCACGATCGGCGTGCTCAAGGCGCAGGGCTTCACCATCCTGCTGGTTGAGCAGAATTTCCATTTCGCCGCGGCACTTGCCGATCGTTACTACGTCATGGAACATGGCCGCATCATCGATCACTTCGCGGCCGCGGACCTCAAGGCCAATACGGAAAAGCTGCACGACTATCTCGGAGTTTGATACCAAGGAGGAGAAGGGGCTTTTGCTCGGCTTTCGCCGGGGCTCGGCCCCGCAGACAGGGAGGTTGGCAATGAAATTCGCGGCCACATTGGCTTTCGCGGTCGCCGCGCTTTTGGGCACGGCGGCGGCGCAGGCTCAGGACAACGTCGTCAAGATCGGCGTGCTCACCGACATGTCGAGCCTCTATGCGGATATCGGCGGACCCGGCTCGGTCGCCGCCGCCAAGCTGGCGGTCGAGGATTTCAATCCCGCCGCCCACGGCATGAAGGTCGAGGTGGTCAGCGCCGATCACCAGAACAAGCCCGACATCGGCGCGAGCATCGCCCGGCAATGGTTCGACGTCGACCATGTCGACGTCATCGTCGACGTGCCCACCTCCAGCGTCGCGCTGGCGGTGAGCGAGGTCACGCGGGAGAAGAACAAGGTGTTTCTCGTCTCCGGCGCCGCCAGTTCCGACCTGACCGGGCCGAAATGCTCGCCCAACACCATCCATTGGACCTACGACACCTGGATGCTGGCCAACGGCACCGGCAAGGCGGTGGTGAAAACGGGCGGCGACACCTGGTTCTTTCTGACCTCAGACTACGCCTTCGGCCACGCGCTCGAGCGCGACACCGCGGCGGTGGTCAAGGCGAACGGCGGCAAGGTGCTCGGCCACGTGCTGCATCCGATCAATACCAGCGACTTCTCCTCGTTTCTGCTGCAGGCGCAGGCGTCGAAGGCGAAGATCATCGGGCTTGCCAATGCCGGCGGCGACACCATCAACGCGATCAAGCAGGGCGCCGAATTCGGCATCACCAGGGGCGGACAGCACTTCGCCGGCCTCCTGGTGTTCATCAGCGACGTCAACGCGCTCGGCCTCAATGCCGCGCAGGGTCTGGTTCTGACCAGCACCTGGTATTGGGACATGACCGACGCCAACCGCGCCTTCACCAAGCGCTGGCAGGTTTCGCGGCCCGGCAAATTCCCGACCATGGTGCAGGCCGGCGTCTATTCGTCGGTCATCCATTATCTGAAGGCGGTCGCCGCGCTCAAGAGCGCCAAGGACGGCAGGGCGGTTGTGGCCAAGATGAAGGAGATGCCGACCGACGATCCGCTGTTCGGCAAGGGCGTCGTCCGCGCCGACGGGCGCAAAATCCACAACGCCTATTTGTTCGAGGTGAAGAAGCCTGAAGAATCGAAATATCCGGGCGACGATTTCAAGCTGCGCGCCACCATTCCGGCGGACGAAGCGTTCCGGCCGCTCAAGGACGGCGGCTGCCCGCTGGTCAGCGGGTAGATGCAACTTTGATCGTCGCCGCCGGGCTTGACCCGCTGCTCCACGCCGACGCGCGGCAAAATGAGCCGACAGGCTCCTAGCCAAATGCGTGTCGGCGTGGATTGCCGGGCCGAGCCCGGCAATGACGAGTCGATGGACTGGGAGAGAGCGGGGCCGGCCAAGATATGTTCGAAATCTTCGGCATCCCTTCGCAGGCGCTGTTCGGGCAATTGCTGCTCGGCCTGATCAACGGCTCGTTCTACGCACTGTTGAGCCTCGGGCTCGCCGTCATCTTCGGCATGCTCAACGTCATCAATTTCGCCCACGGCGCGCAGTACATGATGGGCGCGTTCGCCGCCTATCTGCTGCTGCAGCATGCCGGCACCGGCTATTGGCCGGCGCTGGTCATCGCGCCGCTCCTGATCGGCGCGACCGGCGTGGTGATCGAGCGGCTGTTCCTCCGGCATCTGCGCAAGCTCGACCCGCTCTACGGGCTCATGCTCACCTTCGGGTTGGCGCTCGTCATCGAGGGCTTGTTCCGCAACGTGTACGGTTCTTCCGGGTTGCCCTATCAGGTGCCGGGATCGCTGGAAGGCGGCCGCAATCTCGGCTTCATGTTCCTGCCCAACTATCGCGCCTGGGTGATCGTGCTTTCGCTCGCGGTGTGTCTTGCGACCTGGTACGGCATCGAGCGCACGCGGCTCGGCTCGTATCTGCGCGCCGCCACCGAAAATCCGGCCCTGGTCCGCGCTTTCGGCATCAACGTGCCGCGCATGGTGACGCTGACCTACGGTTTCGGCGTGGCGCTGGCGGCGCTCGCCGGCGTCATGGCGGCGCCGATCTACAACGTCTCGCCGCAGATGGGCTCCGACCTCATCATCGTCGTGTTCGCGGTGGTGGTGATCGGCGGGATGGGCTCGATCATGGGGGCGATCGTCACCGGCTTCGCGCTCGGCGTCGTCGAAGGATTGACCAAGGTGTTTTTTCCGGAAGCGTCGAGCACGGTGATCTTCGTCATCATGGCCGTCGTCCTGCTCATTCGGCCGGCCGGTCTCTTCGGACGGACCGGGTGATGGAGCGCGTCCTCGATGAGCCGGTGCCGGCGCGCCGCCGCGACGCCGGCAGGAGCCTGGGAGCGGCTTTCGCCGTCATGGTGGCGCTGTTCGTCGCGGCGCCGTTCGTGGTCTATCCAGTCTTTCTCATGAAGGCGCTATGCTTTGCTTTGTTCGCCTGCGCCTTCAACCTTTTGATCGGCTATGTGGGTCTGCTCTCGTTCGGCCATGCCCTGTTTTTCGGCTGGGCGAGCTATTTGACCGCCTACGCCGCCAAAGCGTGGGGCTTGCCGCCGGAGCTGGCGATCATCGTCGGCATGGCGACCGCCGCCGTGCTCGGAATCGTCGCCGGCGGGCTCGCCATTCGCCGCCAGGGCATCTACTTCGCCATGATCACCCTCGCCTTGGCGCAGATGATGTATTTCTTCGCGTTGCGGGCGAAATTCACCGGCGGCGAGGACGGCATCCAGGGCGTGCCGCGCGGCCGGCTGTTCGGATTTTTCGATCTCGCGGACAAAACCGCGATGTACGTCTTCGTTCTGGTCGTCGTGCTGGCCGGCTTCCTGCTGATCTACCGGATCATCAATTCGCCGTTCGGCGAAGTTCTCAAGGCGATCCGCGAGAACGAGCAGCGCGCCATATCGCTCGGCTACAAGACCGAGCGCTACAAGCTGTTCGCCTTCGTGCTCTCGGCGACGCTGTCGGGGCTCGCCGGATCGCTGAATGCGCTGGTCTTTCAGCTCGCCTCGCTCACCGATGTGCATTGGACGATGTCCGGCGACGTCATGCTGATGACGCTCATCGGCGGCCTCGGCACGGTGTTCGGACCCGTTGTCGGCGCGTTCCTCGTCGTCGCCATGCAAAACTATCTGGCGTCGTTCGGCCAATGGGTGCTGGTGATTCAGGGCGCCGTCTTCGTCGCCTGCGTGCTGGTCTTCCGGCGCGGCATCGTCGGCGAGATCGCCGCCGCCTTGCGCGTGCGACTTTAGATCGTTTCAGTTTTGCACGAAGTTATCCACAGAGAACGGCAGCCGCGATCCGAACCGTGCACAGGGACGTGTGCATCTGCCTCCGCATTTTTGTTGCCGCGCAAATGTTTGCAAGTGAACATTGTGAGCCCCGATTCGACGGGTGTTTCTGGCCACTTCATGGCTGCACGGCAACCCGGCCGGTACGACAGCGTCGCGCGCGAATGGCTCGCACTGGCGGAACGTCGCACGGCGCACGTCATCGACCTCCGCGACAGCGGTCGCTGGCGACACTATTACACGCCGGCGGAACTCAACGAGGTGTTGCGTGAGGCCGTCCGCGGCCGCGACG
>JASHRY010000381.1 GCA_030037105.1 Xanthobacteraceae bacterium | reverse complement strand
TCGAGGCAGACGTTCTTGAGCGCGCGCCGTCCCGCGCTCTCGGCGTCGGGGCGATAGGGGCCGGGCGTGATCATGCGCGCATAGGTGCCGGCGAGGGCGTTGCCGAGCCGTTCGCCGACCGCCGCGCGCAGGTCTCGCCGCGCGGCAAAGACCGCGTCCGGATCGACGTCGCGGCCGATCTCGCGCGCGATGTCGGCTTCGCTCGGCGGCGTGAGCGTGAGCGCGATGAAGGCCGGCTCCAGTTCGGGGTCGGCGAGGATGGCGCCGAGCGCGGCCATGAGGCCGTCGTCCTCGCGCGCCGCCGCGCCGGCGCGCGCCGCCGCGACATTGGTGGTGAGGAGCGACATCGCCAGCGTCTGCACCGCCTGCCAGCGATTGAACGGATCGCGGTCGTGCGCGGCAAGGAAGCGAAGCGCGTCGGGCCCGATCGGCAGCTTGAGCTTGATCGGCGCCGAAAAGTCGCGGTTGAGCGAAAGGATCGGCCGCTCGGCGAGGCCGGTGAAGACGAAGCTCTGGCTCGGCTTGGTCAGCTCGATGACGCCGCGCGCGAGCGGCCGGCCGTCGAGCACGAGCGGCAGATCGCCGCCATTATTGCCGAGGAGCCCGAGCGCGAGCGGGATCAGCATCGGTTCCTTGGTCGGCTGGCCGGGCGTCGGCGCAACGGTCTGCGCGATATCGAGCCGGTAGGTCCTGGCGCGCGGATCGTAGTGCGGCGTGACCGCGATCTCCGGCGTGCCCGCCTGCGTGTACCAGCGCATGAATTGAGAAAAATCGCGCCCGCTTACGTCGGCGAAGCACTGCACGAATTGCTCGACCGTCGCCGCTTCGCCGTCATGCCGCGCGAAATAAAGGTCCATGCCCTGGCGAAAGAGATCGGCCCCGAGCAGGACCTTGATCATGCGCACGATTTCGGCGCCCTTGTCGTAGACCGTGGTGGTGTAGAAGTTATTGATCTCGTGATAGAGTTCGGGCCGCACCGGATGGGCGAGGGGGCCCGCATCCTCGACGAATTGGTGCGCGCGCAGCGCGCGCACGTCGCCGATCCTTTCGACCGCGCGCGAGCGCTGGGCGGCGGAGAACTCCTCGTCGCGGAAGACGGTGAGGCCCTCTTTCAGGCAGAGCTGGAACCAGTCGCGGCAGGTGATGCGGTCGCCGGTCCAATTGTGGAAATATTCGTGGGCGATCACCGCCTCGATATGGGCGAAATCGGCGTCGGTCGCGGTCGCCGGCGAGGCGAGCACGTATTTGTCGTTGAAGACGTTGAGCCCCTTGTTCTCCATCGCGCCCATGTTGAAGGCCGAGACCGCGACGATCATGAAGATGTCGAGATCGTATTCGCGCCCGTATGCTTCTTCGTCCCAGCGCATGGCGCGCTTGAGGCTGTCCATGGCATAAAGCGCGCGCTCCTCCTTGCCGGGCTCGACGTAGATGTGCAGCGCGACTTTGCGGCCGGACATCGTGGTGAAGCTGTCGGCGACGCGCGCGAGCTTGCCGCCGACGAGCGCGAACAGATAGCAGGGCTTCTTGAACGGATCGTGCCAGACCGCGAAATGCCGGTTCAGGCCCGGCACGTCGCCCTGGGCGACGAGATTGCCGTTGGCGAGCAGCACCGGCGCTTCGCTCTTGTCGGCTTCGATGCGCGTCGTGTACACGGCCATCACGTCCGGCCGATCGAGAAAATAGGTGATGCGGCGGAAGCCTTCGGCTTCGCATTGCGTGCAATAGGTGGCGCCGGCGCGATAGAGGCCGGTGAGCTGCGTATTGGCTGCGGGATCGATCACCGTCTCGATCTCGAGCACGAACGGCCGGTTCGGCGGCTGGGCGATGGTGAGCCGCTCGGGCGCGGCGATGAAGTTTTCCGCCGGCAGCGGTTTGCCGTCGAGCAGGAGCGAGCGGAGCTTGAGCTCCTCGCCGTCGAGCACGAGCGGCGCCGGCGCGCCGGCGCCATTGGGCTTGAGTTCGAGCCTGGCGCGGACTCGCGTCGCGGTCGGGTCGAGCGACACGTCAAGCTCGACCGTTTCGATGAGCCAATCGGGCGGGCGATAATCCTTGAGGCGGACGGGACGCGGTTCGTCGGTATGCATGACGGCACTGATGTAGAAGTTTTGCCGACTGATTGAAAGCGCAGGTTCTCCCAGTGTAATCGTTGGTTCAGGAGGAATCTTTGACACGGCAGACCCCCTCCCCAACCCTCCCCCTTTCAGGGGGAGGGAAAATTAGGGGAGGGAAAACCGGCTCAACGGGAAGGAAAAGCGGCTTGTTCCTCCTTCTCCTTCCTCCCCCTGAAAGGGGGAGCACCGGGGGCGCCCCGTCGCGCTCGCGCGACGGGGACCCCGAGGAGGGGGGCGCGGAGCTGCTCGCTGGACGCAGCGCTCTTCAGACCTCACCGGCGGTAATCTGATCGACCTCGACAGTATCGGGAGCAACAGGCATGGCCGATGTTCACGGCCGCTTCGTCTGGTACGAGCTGATGACGACGGATATGGAGGCCGCCCGGGCCTTCTACGCCAAGGTCGTGGGCTGGGGCACCGAGGACGCGTCGATGCCGGGCATGGCCTATACGCTGTTTACCGTGCGCGGGGCCTCGGTCAGCGGGCTGATGGGCCTGCCGGAGGACGCAAAAAAAATGGGCGTGAAGCCGAGCTGGATCGGATATGTCGGAGTCGACGACGTGGATGCCGCGGCTGACCGGATCAAGCGCTTGGGCGGAGCCGTGCATGTGCCGCCGCGGAACATGGGCAACATCAGCCGCTTTTCGGTCTTCGCCGACCCGCAAATGGCGACGCTTGCGTTGGTGCAATGGTTGAAATCCCGCCGCGAGCGGCCTGCCGCGCTGGGCACGCCCGGCCGCGTCCGTTGGCACGAACTCCTCGCCGCCGATTGGAAGCGGGCGTTCGCCTTCTACAACGAGCTTTTCGACTGGCAAAAAGCGGACGCCGGGAGCGACGCGACCGGCGCGTATCAGCCGTTTTCCGTCGGCGGGCAGACGATCGGCGCCATGGTTACCAAGCCTGCGGCGGTGCCGACTCCTTTCTGGCTTTACTACTTCGACATCGCCGATATCGACGCGGCGGCGGAGCGCGTGAAGGCCGGCGGCGGCGAGATCCTCGACGGCCCGCTTGAAGCGTCCGGCGGCGATTGGATCCTTCAATGCACGGACCCTCAGGGCGCCATGTTCGCCCTGACCGGCCGGCGCGGCCGCAAGGCCGTCGGATATTTCGAGCGCGCCGCAGAGCGCAATCCTTCCGACGTGCGCGGCCGGCGATGGTCCTGGTAATCCGCGACTCGTCGATGGCGGCCATCGACCCTTGCCTCGGCGAAGGGTCGCCGTTTGGCGCGGCCTTGCCCGGCCACGCCGGTCGGACTGTCAGTCAGAAGCTTCCGATTCCGT
>JASHRY010000380.1 GCA_030037105.1 Xanthobacteraceae bacterium | reverse complement strand
CGGGCGCTTCGCCGTTCACGCGCATGGCGAGGTCGGGCTCGTCCTCGGCCTGATCGACGGCGGTGTAGGCGGCCGGATTGATGACGAGATCCGGCGACAGACGGTCCAATACGTCCGCGATCGTCCGCGGCTGGGCGAGGTCGAGCACCGTTCGATCGGCGGCAAGCGTGGTGCCGAAGCCGCGCAAACGGGAGACGAGCGCTCCGCCGATTTGCCCGGTGACGCCGGTGATCAGAATACGCATCAAGCCGGCTCGAAGCGCGGCAACAGCCCGTCCAATTGCGTCAGGCTGCGGCCGTTGCCGTCGCGCGCCGACAGAACCGGCGCGTCGCAACCCCAGTCGATGCCCAAGCCCGGATCGTCCCAGCGCAGCACTATTTCGTCCGCGGGGCTGTAGAACTCGTCGCATTTGTAGAACAGATCGGCGAATTCGGTTCGCACGATGAAGCCGTGGGCGAGGCCGCGGGGTATCCAGAATTGCCGGCGGGTGTCGCCGTCGAGCTGCACCGCCACGTGGCGGCCGAACGTCGGACTGCCGATCCGCACATCGACCGCGACGTCAAGCACCGCGCCGCGCAGAACGGTCACCAATTTGCCCTGCGGCTTGGGATTCTGGAAATGCAATCCGCGCAGCGTGCCCCTGACCGACCGGGAAAAATTGTCCTGGACGAAAGTCGCGGCGATTCCGGCCGCGGCATAACGGTCGGCCCGGAAAATCTCCATGAAGAAGCCGCGACTGTCGTCGAAGCTCTTTGGCTCGATGATCAACGCGCCGGGGATGGCGGTCTTGATGATGTCCATCGTTGTCCGAGGCCGATCTCGCGCCGGAATCGTCGAGCGCGGCGCACGTTGTATCAAGGGTCTGCGCGGTGATAAATACGCCTTAAACGGCCGACTTGAATGCGAACCTGCCGCGCCGCGGCGTTGCCAGTACTGACAAAAGAAGACACGTCATTGGTTCGGCCGCCGCGTCGCTCCGCCAAGGGTGGTCAATGAAGGGGATCATTCTCGCCGCCGGTTTGGGGACGCGGCTCTACCCGATCACGTCGGTGGTCTCGAAGCACCTCTTGCCGGTATTCGACAAGCCGATGATCTACTATCCGCTGGCCACGCTGATGTTTGCCGGTATCCGCGATATCCTCATCATCGCCAATCCGCAGGATCAGCCGCTGTTCGAGCGGCTGCTGGGCGACGGCGGCGATTTCGGGTTGCGATTTTCCTACGCCGTGCAGGACCATCCCCGCGGTCTCGCCGACGCCTTCGTCGTCGGCGCCCAATTCATCGGCTCGGATCGGGTGGCGCTCATCCTCGGCGACAATATTTTCTATGGCCACGGGCTTCCTGAACTGCTCGCCCGCGCCGGCGCGCGCGACTTGGGCGCCACCGTGTTCGGATACGTGGTGAATTCGCCGGAGCAATTTGGGGTCGTCGAGCTCGACCGCAAGGGTCGGGCGCTTTCGATCGAGGAAAAGCCGCGGCAACCGAAGTCGAACATCGCGGTCACCGGCCTTTATTTCTACGACAACGAGGTGGTTCGGATCGCCGCCGGATTGAAGCAATCGGCGCGCGGCGAGCTCGAGATCACCGATGTAAACCGCGTTTATCTGGAGCGCGGTCGCCTTGCCGTCGAGATTTTGGGACGCGGCTTTGCTTGGTTGGACACAGGGACCCACGCCTCGCTGGTGGAAGCGAGTCATTTCGTCCAGATTCTCGAGCAAAGGCAGGGATTGCGCATCGCCTGCCCGGAAGAGATCGCGCTGCGGCTCGGCTACATCACGCTCGATCATTTCAAGACGCTGGCCGAACGGTGCGCAAAGAGCAGCTACGGCGAATATCTCTTCAGTGTTCATCGCGCGCTCGCCCAAGCGCGCGCGGAGCCTTGAGGCATGCGTTTCGACAACGCCGTTGTTTTCGTGACCGGCGGCGCCGGCTTCATCGGCTCGGCCGTAATCCGCTATTTGCTCGCGGAAACGCGGGCGTCCATCGTCAATATCGACAAGCTCACTTACGCGTCGAATCCGGATTCGATTCCACAGGCCGCGGCCGGCGCGCGCTACCGGCTGGCGAAAGTTGATATCGGCGACGGCCCGGCGCTGCGGCAATTGTTCGACCGGCACGCGCCGCATTATGTGATGAACTTGGCCGCCGAAAGCCATGTCGATCGCTCGATCGACGGCCCCGGCGAGTTCATCCAAACAAATATCGTCGGCACCTTCGCGTTGCTGCAGGAGGCGTTGCGTCACTGGCGCAACCTTGATCGCGCCAGACAGCGCTCGTTCCGCTTTCTGCATGTGTCGACCGACGAGGTCTATGGGTCGCTCGGCGCCGAGGGAGCTGTCAGCGAGCTTGCACCCTACGCGCCGAACTCTCCTTATGCGGCGTCCAAGGCGGCATCCGACCATCTGGTCCGCGCCTGGGGCGGAACCTACGGACTGCCGGTCGTCGTCACCAATTGCTGCAATAATTTCGGGCCGTATCAATTTCCCGAAAAGCTCATTCCCCACATGATCATCAAGGGCGTGGCCGGACAGTCATTGCCGATCTATGGCGACGGGCAAAATGTCCGCGACTGGCTCTACGTCGATGACCATGCGCGCGCGCTGGCGCGCGCGCTCGAGCGCGGCCGAGTCGGAGAGACCTACAACATCGGCGGCCGCAACGAGCGCAAGAACATCGAGGTCGTCCGCTCGATCTGCCGATTGCTCGACGAGATGCAGCCGTCGGACAAAGGCCCCAGGGAATCGCTGATCGCGTTGGTGCCGGACCGGCCCGGTCATGATCGGCGCTACGCGATCGATCCGGCGAAGGCCGAACGCGAGCTGGGCTGGCGCGCCGCCGAGTCGTTCGAAAGCGCGCTTGCCAAGACGGTGCGCTGGTACTTGAGCAACCGGCAATGGTGGCAGGCCATTCTCGATCGCGGTTACCGGCTGGAACGCGTGGGGCAGATATAGCCGGCAACGCCGCGCCGCGCACGGCGCAAGGCTTCGCCGTCAGGACTTGGCCGGCTTGAGCCGCACGTGGATGTTCTTCTCCTGCGTATAAGCGAGCATCTCCTCGAAGCATTCTTCGCGGCCGATGCCGGACTGCTTGTAGCCGCCGAACGGCGCGCCGAGAAAATGCTTGCTGACCTCGTTGATCCAGATAAAGCCCGCCTGCACCGCGGCGGCGGTGCGGTGCGCGGTCGAAAGATCGTTGGTCCAGATCGAGGCGGTGAGGCCGTATTCGACGGCGTTGACCTGTTCCAGCATTTTTTGTGCGTCGCTCCATTTGAAGATGGAGAGCACGGGACCGAAAATCTCCTCGCGGGCGATGCGCATGCTGGGCTCGACGTCGGCGAACACCGTCGGTTCGATGAAGAATCCCTTGGCCAGTGCCGCCTCGGCTGGCCGGCCGCCGCCGCAGAGGAGGCGGGCGCCTTCCTGCTTTCCCGACTCGATAAAGCCGAGGATGCGCTCGTACTGCGCCTTGGAGATGATCGCGCCCATGGTGGTTGCGGGATCGGTGGCGATGCCCGGCCGGTAGTGGGCGATCTTCGCTTTCACCTTGCCGAGCACGGCGTCGTAGATTTTCTCGTGGATGAAGGCGCGGCTGGTCGAGCCGCAGGATTGGCCGCACCAGGTGAAGTTCATGCCGCCGATCACCCCCTGGGCGACCTCGTCGGCATCGGCGTCGGCAAAGGCGATCAGCGCGTTCTTGCCGCCGAGTTCGAGCATCACCGGCTTGAGCGTGTCGGCGGCCGCCTTCATCACCGCGCGGCCGGTCGGCACCGAGCCGACGAGCGCGATCATGGCGACGCCGGGATGCGCGGCGAGCGCGGAGCCCGCCTCCCGGCCGCCCGGCATGATGTTGAATACGCCGGGCGGCAAAATGCCACCGATCAATTCGGCAAGGCGCAGTGCCGAGAGCGGCGCCTGCTCCGGCGGCTTCATCACCACACTGTTGCCAGTCGCGAGCGGCGCGCCCGATTTGCCGGCGCAAAACATGAACGGATGATTGAACGGAATGATGCGGCCGACCACGCCGCGCGGCTCGCGCACCGAGAAATTGACCACGCCCGGACCCATCGGGATCGACGCGCCCTTCATTTCCGTGACCAGGCCGGCATAGAACTCGATCTGTGCGGCGGCGACGGTCGCGTCCATCACCATTTCATGCACCGGATTGCCGCAATCGGCGGCGTCGATCAGCGCCAATTCTTCGGCATGCTCGCGCAGCACATTGGCGATGCGCTTGAGCAGGCGTGCGCGTTCGAGCGGCGGCGTATTGCGCCAGCCGTCGAAAGCCGTCTTGGCCGCGCCGACCGCGGCGTCGATGTCCGCGGCGCCGCAATCGGCGACCGGGCCGAGGGATTCGCCGGTGCCGGGATTGATCGAGTCGGCATAACGGCCGGATTTCGGCTTGTGCCATTGCCCGCCATAGAACGCGTCGCGATGCTCGGGCAGATGGAGCGGCTCGGCCTTGATGGATTTGAGCGGCGCTGCGGTGGTCATGATCGTCTCCTGTGAACGCCCCGATCAGCTTTTGGCGCGCGTCATCGCCGCGGTCATGCCGGCGGTATAGCCGGGCTCGACGCGCACATCGACGACCGCGACCTGCCCGGCATCGACCGCCGCGACCGCCTTCTCCAACGCCGCGACGAGATCGGCCGGCGCGGTGATCGGGCCGAAGCCGGCAGCGCCCTGGGCGCGGCCTATGGCGGCGAGATCGATCTCGGGATCGGCCAGGCGCTGGCCGATCCACTTGTTCTCGACCGGGCGCGCGCGCATGCGCGCCATCCGCTCCTGGTGCAGTTCGTCATTGTAGAACGAGCGATTGTTGGCGATCACGACGAGGAGCGGGATCTTGTAGTGCACCGCCGTCCACAGCGCGGTCACGCCCATCAGGTAGTCGCCGTCGCCGCAGACGGCGACCGGAAGCCGGCCGGAGTTTTTCAGCGCCAGCGCCGCGCCGACCGAAATGCCCGGCCCGCCACCGACGCCGCCGCCGCCGTCGGAGCCGAGATAGTCGAGCGGATGGCGGAAAATCCACCAGCGG
>JASHRY010000379.1 GCA_030037105.1 Xanthobacteraceae bacterium | reverse complement strand
CTTACGCCGCGTCCGCGTCCATGAGCGCGGCGCGGCGTTCCTGGGCCCGTCCCAACACTGCCGATAATAGGAGCCAGCCCGCCGCTATCGGCCAGGCGCAGAGCGCGATCGCGCCGAGCTTCAGTCCGAGCCCTTGCAGGCTGTCGAACACCCAACCGTACAATGCATCGGAGCCGCGATAGATTACCACGTCGATCAAATTCTTGGCCTTGTACTTCTCCTCGCGACCGATCACCGTGAAGAACACCTGCCGGGCCGGATTGGCGATGGCGAAGTTCATCCACCGCTGCGCCACCTGCAACGTCACCACGACGGCGAGCGTCGGCGCCAACGCCAACGCGGCAAAGCCCACGACATAGACCGCCGGCAGCGCGCCGGCCGCGATGCCGGTGCCGAACCGTTTAAGCAGTTGGCCGGTGGCGAAGACCTGCGTCGCCAGGCTGAGCAAGCCCACGGACAGATCAATGCCGGCGAAAATGCGCGTTTGCGCGCCGGCGCCGTGCACCGCGGCGGAAACGATGTTGGCCTGCTCGAAATAGACGATGGTCGCACAGAACGAAAGCAGGCTCACCCATCCGCCGATACCGAGCAGATAGGGCGAGCGAAGGAGTTCGGGCAACGCCGCGAAGGCGCTGCCGCCGACGCGCTGCGGTTCGGCGCGCGCCGGAGCTTGCGTGGCCGCCGGCGTCGTCGCCGCGCGCTCGAGCCGGTGAACACAGAATACCGCCAACTCGAGCAGGACAGCGGCGGCGATCAGCAGGTTCACCGGGCCGAGCGGCACCGACAGGAAGATGGTGATGACCGGGCCCAGGAGGCCGCCGGCAGTGCCGCCGGCGCCGATGAAGCCGAATAGCCGCTTGCCCTGCTCGGCGGTGAACAGGTCGGCCATGAACGACCAGAACACCGCCACGGCGAACAGGCTGAACACGCTGACCCAGACGAAGAACACGCGGGCGACGATCACTGCGCCGACGCGGAGGGTGAGGAGAAGCCAGAACAAAACCAGGTTGGCGACGAAGAAGTGATAGACGACCGGAATGAACCGGGCGCGCGGCAGCTTCGCCACCAGCGCGCCGTAGAACGGCTGCGCGACGACGAGCGTCACGAAGGTGGCGGTGAACAGCCAGGGCAGGTTCTTGACGCCGCCGGCGATCCCCATCTGGTCGCGCAGCGGCCGCAGCACGTAATAGCCGGCAAGCAGCGCGAAGAAATAGGCGAAAGACCACAGCGCGGCGGCGCGCTCCGGCGGCGTCGCCGGGAGCGCCCATTCAACCCAGCGCCGCAGCGCGATCAGCGGCGCGCTCATGGCTTCAGCGATAGCCTCTGCCGAAGCTCCGCCGCGGTCACCTCCTGATGGAAGCCCGGCCCGCCCATCTGGAAGCGGCTCGCCTCCTTGAGCCCGCCGACCAGAACCGGATCGAAACCAGCGTCGCGGATCAGACCCTCAGCGACGCGCACCGCCTCGGCGTCGTCGCCGGCGATCGGGATGGCCAGCTTCGGATCGGGCCGGTGCGCATCACGGGCGAAGATCCTGTAGTTGAACGTATTGAAGCAGCGCACCAGCCGCGTCCCGGACAAGTATTTCTGCGAGGTCACGCCGATGCCGTTGCTCTCGACCTCGTCGACGAGGGCACCGTCGCGGCCGCGCACGGCGTTGCAGGCATCGAGCACGATTTTGCCCTTCAGCGCCGCGCCGTAATCGCGGCCGATCTGCGGCAGCGCGCCGTAGGGAACGGCGATGAACAGCACGTCGCCGAATGCGATCGCCTGCGCGACCGTGCCGGCCCGGGCAAGCTCACCGAGGCCCGCCACGAGGCTTTTCAGCTCCTCAGGATGGCGCGAGGAGAACAGCACCTTGTGCCCGGCCTTGACCCACAGCCCGCCGATGGTGCCGCCGATATGGCCCGAGCCGATGACGCCGATCTTCATCGCGGCGCCGCTCATCTTTTGTGCGCGGCCGCGGGCCGGCCGCAGCGCCGCCGCGAGGATCAGGGCGCCAGCCGCCAGCAGCACGGTACGGCGGTCGCCGTTAACGAGGGCACGCACGGACATCGCATCCTCTTCGCATCGCGGATATCGGGATCATCGCGATCCGAGGCTATTATGAACGTCGCGACAAGCCAACGGCGCGCGCGATACGCGCAAAAACGATTCCGTGAGCACGTCGTGAAGGCCGCGTCATTGCCAGCGAGCGAAGCAATCCCCCTTTGCCGCGAGATGCTGGATCGCTTTGTCGCTGCGCACCTTGCAACGACGGAACGTTGGTTCTAGGGCCCGGCGTCCCGCTCCATCGCCAGCTCGGCCGTGAGGCTTTCAATGTCGCGGTAGATCGAAGCGACCGCGAGCACGCGGCCGGCGCGTTTGTAGCGCAGCAGGCCGTCCTTCGCGTCGATGCGGCCGTCGATCGCAATTTCGTCCCATTGCTCGGCGTGGCCGACATAGTTGATCGGCACATCGTAGTGCTGGCTCCAGAAGAACGGCACGGCGTCGAAGCGCTCGGCGAGGCCGAGCATGTTGACCGCCGCGGTTTGGCCCTGGCGTTCGGCCACGACCCAGTGCTCGACGCGAATAGCGCCGCCGGAATGCGGATCGGGCCAGCGCGCGATATCGCCGGCCGCATATACGTCCGGGGCGCTCGTCTGCAGATAAGGATCGACGATCACGCCGCGGTCGACCTTGAGACCGGCCTGTTCGGCCAGCGCCAGACGCGGTCGCACGCCGACGCCGACGACCACGAGGTCGGCATCCAGCACGGCGCCGCCTTGCAGCGTCGCGCGGGCGCTGTCGATCGCCGTGACCGTCTCGCCGAGATGGAAGACGACGCCGTGCGCTTCGTGCAGCGCGCGGATGAAATCGCCGAGCTGCGGCCCCAGCACGCGCTCCATGGGCCGCGCTTCCGGCGCTACCACGTGGACCTCGACGTTGCGCGCGCGCAGCGACGCCGCTGCCTCGAGACCGATAAAGCTTGCGCCGATGACCAGCGCTCGCCGCGCCTCCTTGGACGCTGCGATGATCGCCCGGCTGTCCGCGAGCGAGCGCAGCGTGTGCACGTGCGCCCGGTCGGCGCCGGGAATAGCGAGCCGCACCGGCTCGGCGCCGGTGGCGAGCAGCAGCCGGTCGTAGACGAGGCTTTTGCCGCCGGCGAGGCGGATCTCGCGCTGGCGCGTGTCAATCCCGACGACTTCGGTATCGAGCCGCAACTCGACACCGTTCTCGGCATAGAATTCGTCGGGACGCAACGGCAGCCAGTCCTCCGGTGCATTGCCGGCAAGATAATCCTTCGACAGGTTGGGCCGGTCCACCGGCGGCGCGTCGTCGTTGCTGAGCATGATGATGGCGCCGCGATGCTCGCGCCGCCGCAGCATCTCGGCTGTCGCGAAGCCGGCCGCGCCGCCGCCGACGATGACGATCCGGCCGGGCGCGTCCGCAGGCGCCGCTCTGCCGCGCGGCTTGGGTTGCGCGCGTTTCTCCTTCACGAAGATGCGGCCGTCCCGCCGCTCGACCTTCCAGCATGCGACCGGGCCCAAGGCCGGCGCGCGCAGCGCTTCCCCCGTGCGCAAATCGAAGCAGGCGTGATGCCAGGGACAGCGCACGCTTTCACCGACGATCAGGCCCTCGGCGAGCGGCCCATGATAATGGCTGCAATGCGCGCCGATTGCGAACACCTCGGTGCCGCTCAGCACCAGCAGCACCTTCTCCTCGCCGACATGGCCCAGAAGCTTGCCGTCCGTGAAATCCGTGATAGCGACGCCCCGGGCGAGGTCCGGGCCGCTCGGCACGGTTTGCTGCTCCGCCATTGCTTGTCCCTCCGATCAGCCACTCAACAAGTATCAAGTATAAAGATGGAACGCGGACGGAAAAGTTCCATCACGTCATCGGCAAACCGAAATCAACGTCCCCGGCATTGCCAGGAGCGCCGCAAACGAAGCAGTTCAGGCGAGCCTCGGTGCCGTTATGGATTGCCTCGACCGCGGCTTGCCATGACCACCGGCATGGAGCCGTCGCACTCCGGACAACAGGAGCGATACCACTGAGCTACATGACGTAGAGGCGATCCGGCAAATCGTTAGGCGAGCCGTCGGGCGGAGCGTGCGCCGCGAGCACCGCCCCGCAGCGCTCGATCGCGGCGGCGAGGCCTTGGGCGATGCGGCCGTCGCGCATGTGGCCGGTCAAAGCATCGATCGCGGCCTGCCACTCCGAACTGCGCACCTTCGCGGCGACGCCGTCGTCGGCGATGATGCGCGCATAGCGCTCGGCGAGCGACACGAAGATGAGCACGCCGCTGCGGTTCTTGGTGTGGGCGACGCGGCGCACGACGAACTGCTCGAGCGCGGCGCGATGCGCCCGCGCCCGCCGCACCGCGCGCGGAACGAGCGCGAATCGCAGCGGCGCCAAGGAGAACGCGAGCCCGGCGACGATGAAGACGACAAGCTGGATGAGGTAGATCCGCTCTATGCTCCAGGGCGTGAAGTAAATCAGCGGCCAGGGCGCCACGAGCGCCAGCACGCTTGCCCACAGGATCGGGACATAAGCATAGTCCGATGACGCATGCGCGAGCACGCAGACGATCTGCCCGCAGGTGCGCTTCTCGGCCTCGTGGATGGTGGCCGAGACCGCCTCGTGATCCTCCCGGGTCAATTCCATCACCAACTCCCCGAGGCCCCGCCGCCGCCTGACGAGCCGCCGCCGCCGGAAAAGCCGCCGCCGAACCCACCGCCGGAAAACCCTCCGCCGCCCCAGCCCCAGGCCGCGCCGGCATAGGGGAGGAAAATCAGCCGTCCGCCGCGCCTGACGTAGCGACCCGACGGCGTGCCGTGCACCCCGCCGACCAGCATTCGGAAGATGAGGCCGAAGAACAGGAAGACCATGATCGGAAAGAGCGCGCTGAGCATCGCCGAAGCATCGTCTTTGCGGACCTCGACCTTCGGTTGCCAACCGGCGGCGTCGCCGCTGAGCACGCTGATGATACCGTCGACGCCGCGCTCGATGCCGCCGGAAAAATCGCCGGCCTTGAAGCGCGGGATGATCGCGCTGGCGATGATGACCGAGGACAGCGCGTCGGTGAGCGTGCCTTCGAGGCCGTAGCCGACCTCGACGCGCACCTTGTGCTCGGCCGGCGCCACCAAGAGCAGCACGCCGTCGTTCTTCTTCGCCTCGCCGAGCTTCCAGAAGCGGAAAAGCTGGTTGGCGTAGGTCTCGACATCGCTGCCTTGCAACGATTTCACCGTGGCGACGACGAGCTGGATGCCGGATTTGTCTTCGAGGTTCTTCGACTTCGCCTCGATGTCGCTGCGGCTCTGCGCGGTCATGATGCCGGCCTGATCGACCACGCGGCCGGTCAGGGCGGGGAAATCGAGCGCAAAGGCGAAGGAGACGAGAAAGAGAATGAGCGAGAGGCTCACACCGCCCGTCATTCCGGGGCCGAGCCAACGGGTCCGGCCCGAAACGGCCGGACGGACGACGGGCTCCCCGAGGAATCCGGAATCCATAACCGCGGGCGGTGAATTCCGGGCCCGCCGCTTCGCGGCGCCCCGGAATGATGCAAGGGCGTTCACCACGCCACCGTCAGAACTTCACCTGCGGCGGTTTCTCGGCGCCTTGGTTGGCGGCGAATTCCGCCATCGGCTTTTCGCCGGAGAACAACGTTTTCGCCCAGATCACAGTCGGAAACGTGCGCAGCGCGGTGTTGTAAGCGCGTACCGCGTCGATGTAGTCGCGCCGCGCCACCGCGATGCGGTTCTCGGTGCCTTCGAGCTGCGACTGCAGTGCCAGGAAATTCGCATTGGATTTGAGGTCGGGATAATTTTCCGACACCGCCAGGAGACGGCCGAGCGCGCCCGTCAACTGGTTCTGCGCGTCCTGGAACGCTTTAAGTTTTTCCGGGTCAGAGAGTTGCGAAGCGTCGAGCTTGATCTGCGTCGCCTTGGCGCGTGCCTCGACGACGGCGGTCAGCACGGTCTTTTCCTGCGCGGCATAGCCCTGGACCGTGGCCACCAGATTGGGGATGAGATCGGCGCGGCGCTGGTACTGATTCTGCACGTCCGACCAGCGCGCTTTCGCCTGCTCCTCCAGCGTCGGGATGGTGTTGTAGCCGCAGGCGGAGAGGAGGAGACCGACCGCCACGAGCGCGGCCAGCGCCGGAATACGGCGAGCAATCCTGTTCATCATGTTCATTCTGCCCTCGATATTTGCACGCCGCCCGCGCAACGCGCTCAGCCGGCGACCGGCTCGGTCCCCACGATCTCGATGCCGAAACCGGAAAGACCGACATAGGTCATGTGCCGTGAGAAGGTCAAAATTCGTATCGAGCTGACGCCGAGATCGCGAAGAATCTGCGCGCCGAGGCCGACCTCGCGCCATTGCCTGATGCGCGCCTCGCCGGATGCGGTTTCCTCGGCCTTCGGAATGGCGACCACCGGCACCCCGGCGGCGCCGTCGCGCAGCACCACGAGCACGCCCCTCCCCTCCGCCTGGAAGCGCTCGAGCGTGCTGTGGATGGCTTTGGCTCCGCCGAATACGTCCATGATGAGATTGGCGCGATGCAGGCGGGTCAGCACGTTCCTGCCGTCGCCGACGCGGCCGTGAACGAAGGCCATGTGATAGTTCGGATCGAACGGCGTCTGGAAGGCGTAGCCGGTCAGCGTGCCGATTTCCGACTCCACCGGAAATTCGCTGACCCGCTCGACCAGCTTCTCGCGCACCTGTCGATAGGCGATCAGATCGGCGATCGAGACGCGCGGCAGCTTGTGGCGCACGGCGAAGGCGGCGATGTCCGGTCCGCGCATCACCGTGCCGTCGTCGTTCATCAGCTCGGCGAGCACGCCGACCGGCGGCAAGCCGGCGAGCCGGCAGAAATCGACGCAGGCTTCGGTGTGGCCCGAGCGCATGAGCACGCCGCCCGCTTTTGCCACCAGCGGAAACACATGGCCGGGGCGCACGAAGTCCGCCGGCCCCATATTGCCGTTGGCGAGCGCGCGCACGGTATTGGTGCGCTCCTCCGCGGAGATGCCCGTGGTGAGGCCGTGGCGGACGTCGACCGAAACCGTGAAGGCGGTGCCGAGCGGCGCGTCGTTGCGCGCCACCATCGGGTCGAGGTGCAGACGGCGCGCCTCCTCGGGCGCGAGCGGCGCGCAGACGATACCCGAGGTATGACGGATGATGAACGCCATCTTCTCCGGCGCGCATAGCGAGGCGGCGATGAACAGGTCGCCCTCGTTCTCGCGGTCGTCGTCATCGGCGACAATGACGAGATCGCCGCGGGCGAAGGCGGCCACGGCGGCCTGGATGCGGTGCTGGGCGTCGTCCATTTTCGTTCAGCGCGACGGCGGCGGGAACGGCCAATCCGGCGTGTCGCCGACCTGGCCGCGATGGCGCAGATAATGATCGGCGATGACGCACGCCACCATGGCTTCGCCGACCGGCACGGCGCGAATGCCGACGCAAGGGTCGTGACGGCCGGTGGTCGAGATCTCGGTCTCACGGCCGTAGCGATCGACGGTCCGGCGCGGAATGAGCATCGAGGAAGTGGGCTTGACCGCAAAGCGCGCGACCAGCGGCTGGCCGGTGGAAATACCGCCGAGGACGCCGCCGGCATTGTTGGAGAGAAAGATCGGCTTGCCGTCATCGCCGATGCGCATCTCGTCGGCATTCTCCTCGCCGGACAGCGCGGCCGCGGCAAAGCCGGCGCCGATCTCGACCCCTTTGACGGCGTTGATGCTGATCAGCGCGGCGGCAAGATCGGCGTCGAGCTTGCCATAGATCGGCGCGCCGAGGCCGACCGGCACGCCCTCGGCCACGACCTCGATGACCGCGCCGACCGATGAGCCGCGCTTGCGCACGCCGTCGAGATATTCCTCGAACAGGGCGGCCATCTCCGCGTCGGGACAGAAGAACGGGTTGCGTTCCACTTCGGCCCAATCCCAGCGGCCGCGATCGATGCGGTGCGGACCGATCTGCACCAGCGCGCCGCGCACGCTGAAGCCGGGCACAATCTTGCGCGCGATCGCACCGGCGGCCACCCGCATTGCCGTCTCGCGCGCCGACTGCCGCCCGCCGCCGCGATAATCGCGCAGGCCATATTTGACGTCGTAGGTGTAATCGGCGTGGCCGGGGCGATATTTGTCCTTGATCGCGGCATAATCCTTGGCGCGCTGATCGACATTGTCGATGACGAGCGCGATCGGCGCGCCGGTGGTCACTTGCGTTCCGGTCGCGTCGTCCAACAACACCCCGGAGAGGATTTTGACCGCGTCCGGCTCCTGGCGCTGCGTGGTGAAGCGCGACCGGCCGGGCCGGCGCCGATCGAGATAGGGCTGAATGTCGGCCGCGCTCAGTGCAATGCGCGGCGGGCAGCCGTCGACCACGCAGCCGATTGCCGGCCCGTGGCTTTCGCCGAAGGTGGTGACCCTGAACAAATGACCGAACGTATTGAACGACATGGCGCGTTGGTCATCGAATGTCGCGATTGGGGCAAGGCGCGCTGGGCTAGTAGCCCGAGGAGTCCATCGGGTCAAAATATTCATGGCACATTCATCTCGCTGAACGTCGATTAATGACAAGCTGAATATCTGTTAAACTCCAGAAAAATCAGGGTTATTTCCGCTTTTTAAGTTGCGGATAAGCGCCCTCTGTGACATCGTGGTTTTCGGCAAGGGGGGCGAAGGCCCAGGGGATCGAGACAACGCCCATCAAGCTTGAACTCAGCCCTGCCATAAGTTCATCACCGAAAGGAAGCAAAGCCATGGCTACCAAGAAGAAGAAGGGAAAGAAGAAGAAGTCGAAGTAATTGACGGGGCGCGCCTCGGAGTGGGGCCGCGCTGTTCAGCTTTGACATTCGCGAGGCGCCTGAGCGGTGTTTCGTGACAGCGGCCGGACTCAAGTCCGGCCGCTGCTGTTATGTTCGCCGTCATCTCGAGGCACTTGCCCTTGAGGACCAACGACGGAACATGGGTCAATATCTGTCGCCGCCGATATTATTTCTTCTCATCGTTGCCGTTCTTGGCGACGGCGATATCCGGCGCGTCCGGGTGCTTCATGCCGACGATATGATAGCCGGCATCGACGTGATGCACTTCGCCGGTGACCCCGCGCGCCATATCGGAGAGGAGATAGA
>JASHRY010000378.1 GCA_030037105.1 Xanthobacteraceae bacterium | reverse complement strand
ATCGCTGGATCGATCATGTCGCGATCGCCCCGGACGGAGCGGTCGCCTGGTCGGCCGGAAGGTCGGCTTTCGTTCAGGCGCAGGAGCTGCGCGAATTCGAAGCGCCGTCGACCGTCGGCGGGCTTGCCTTTCTGCCGAAAGGCTTTCGCCTCGCCGTCGCCCACTACAACGGCGCTTCGCTGTGGTTTCCCAATGCCCCGCAGGCGGCGCCGGAAAAGCTCGAATGGAAGGGCTCGCATCTCGGCGCCACGATAAGTCCGGACGGCCGCTTCCTCGTCACCGCCATGCAGGAGCCGATGCTGCACGGCTGGCGGCTTGCCGACCGCCAGCACATGCGAATGTCCGGCTACGCCGCGCGCGTCACCTCACTCGGCTGGACCGCCGGCGGGCGGTTTCTCGCCACGTCAGGCTCGAACCAGATCATCCTGTGGCCGTTCGAGACCAAGGACGGCCCCACGGGCAAGCAGCCGCGCCTGCTCGCACCATCCGAGCACCGCGTCGAGATCGTCGCCTGCCATCCCAGAGAGGAGATCATCGCCGCCGGCTATGGCGACGGCGTGGTGCTCCTGGTGCGCATCGAGGACGCTGCCGAGATTTTGGCCAAGAAACCCGGCGAGGGGCCGGTCACTGCGCTCGCCTGGAGCGCGGACGGCAAAGCGCTCGCGTTCGGCACCGAGGGCGGCGAGGCCGGCGTGATCGACCTCGCCTAACGCTCAGATCACGTACTGCCGCAGCGGCGGATAGCCGTTGAAGCCGACGGAGGAATAGGTTGCCGTATAGGCGCCGGCGGCCTCGATCAAAACCTTGTCGCCGATGGCGAGCGAAACCGGCAGCGGATAGGGAGTCTTCTCGTAGAGCACGTCGACCGAATCGCAGGTCGGCCCGGCGATGATGCAGGGGGAGGTCTCGTCGCGGTCCTTGGCAGTGCGGATCGGATAGCGGATCGACTCGTCGATGGTCTCGGCAAGCCCGTGGAACTTGCCGATGTCGAGATAGACCCAGCGCACCTCGTCCTCGGGCGAGCGCTTGGCGATCAGCACCACCTCGGCCTCGATCATGCCGGCATTGCCGACGAGGCCGCGGCCCGGCTCGACGATCGTCTCCGGGACGGCGTTGCCGAAATGCTTGCGCAGCGAGCGGAAGATCGCCTTGCCGTAGGATTCGAGCTTCGGTGTCTTGCGCACGTAGCGCGCCGGGAAGCCGCCGCCGAGATTGACTATGGCGAGCACGATGCCGCGTTCGGCGCAGGCGCGGAAGACGGCCGCCGTGGAGGCGAGCGCGCGGTCCCACGCCTCGATATTGTGTTGCTGCGAGCCGACATGGAAGGAAATACCGTGCGGCACCAGTCCGCGCCGGTGCGCAAGTTCGAGGATATCGGCTGCATAGGCCGGCTCGCAGCCGAACTTGCGCGACAGCGGCCATTCAGAGCCGGAACCGTCGCAATGGATTCGGCAAATGACGCGGCTGCCGGGCGCAGCACGCGCGACCTTCTCCACCTCGGCCTCGCAATCGACAGCGAACAGCGTGACTCCGAGCGCGAAGGCGATGGCGATCTCGGCCTCCTTCTTAATGGTGTTGCCGTAGGAGATGCGGTCCGACGTCGCGCCCGCCGCGAGCACGGCCTGCGTCTCGCTCACCGAGGCGACGTCGAAGCAGCAGCCAAGCTCAGCCAGAAGCTTGAGGATTTTCGGCGCCGGATTGGCCTTGACGGCATAAAACACCTTGGTGTCGGGCAGCGCCTTGGCGAAGGCGAGGTAGTTCTCGCGGACTACGTCGAGGTCGACCACGAGGCAGGGACCGTCATCGGTGCGCTGCTTGAGGAATTCGCGGATGCGTGCGGTCATCGCCACCACTCCCTAATCCGACAGGCGGCGTAGCCGCCCAGGTGAACCTCCCGCGATGCGTGCGGTTCCGCGCCATTCGGAGCCGGTTGCGTCGCCGCGATTGCTGCCTTGGTCCGGATCAGGAGATCCCCGTTCCGCACTGCTGGCAAAGAAGGACAAGCCCTTTCGGTGTCCCCGGCATTGGCGCCGGCAGTAACCAAAAAAGCCCTTCCGTCGTTGCTTTAAGCCGCGTCGCCCGTGGAGAGCGGGCTATGCCGGTTTTGCCTCCGGTTGCCGGTCGCGGGAGCAAGGAAGCAGGATCTCTTCCTTAGGCGGCTGTCCGGCCTCTTGTCCGGATGCCCACCGACCGACACACGGCCACAGGCACGTGCGAAATTGGGCGAGTCCCGCATAAGCCATTCAGCCGCGCGGTGCAAGCGTTTTGGTCTTAACAAGAGGTAAGCGGCAGATTTCCGGCGGCGGCCTCGCCGAACGTCGGCGGCGAGGGCGTCACTCCGTCGAGAACGGCTCGACGCGCCGCGCCGCGCGCACGAACTGCACCATGACGACGATGCCGCAGAGCACGAAGAGCCAATCGAGGACGTGCGCGCCGAGAGCGCCGAGCGCGAACAGGTTGGCGATCGCCCAACTGCCGGCGAACGCGGCGCCGAACACTTCCGCGCTGATCAGAATCGCCGCGCTGACGACGG
Source organism: Xanthobacteraceae bacterium (assembly GCA_030037105.1). Next base: position 5,778 of record JASHRY010000378.1, on the reverse strand, counting down.
TCACGACGTTCCGCCAATGGATGCGTCGTGGGCGTTGCGGGGATGGTTTGTTCATGGGCGGACAATCTCTCCGAAAGCGATGGCCGATTCAAGGCCCCGGCAATGTCGCCTCCCCACCCGCGGGGAAGGGCGACCCATCAGCGGAGTAACGAAAAATCCCTCCTCATCCCACTCTTCTCCGCGCAAGCGGGAAGAAGGAAAACGGCGCCGCGTCACGTCCCGCTTTCGGCGCCAAGAGCCGGGCCTCGACCCGATCTCGGGGCGTGCAGCTTGACGAGCGGCAGCCGGACGACGGCACGAGAAAGCCGCCCGAGCGCTGTGGCGCGCCGGCTCGCCGACCTATATCACGCCTGCGCCCGCATATGGCATGACCCCGAATGACCGATCACAGCCCGTCCGAAAATCCGCTCTTCGTACCCTGGACGACCCCAGAGGAGGTTCCGCCCTTTGAGCGCATCAAGCCCGAGCACTTCCGCCCGGCCTATGCACGCGTGCTTGCCGAGCACGCGGCGGAGATCGCCGCCATTGCCGCTCGATCCGACCCGCCGGACTTCGAGAACACGATCGCGGCGCTGGAGTCGAGCGGACGGGCGTTGGCGCGCGTCGATAACGTCTTCCATCTCCTCGCCGGCGCCGACAGCAACGACGCCTTGCTCGAGATCGAGCGCGACGTCGCGCCGCAGATTGCACGCCACTGGAACAAGATCCACACCAACGAGGCGCTGTTCCGCCGCATCGATCGGCTCATGCGACAGCCGGACGGCCTCTCCTTTTCCGCCGAGCAGAAGCGCGTCCTTGAGCGCTACCACATAACGTTCCGCCGCGCCGGAGCGGGACTTGATGCGGCGGCGAAAGATCGCCTTGCCGAGATCATCGAGCGCCTCGCGGCCCTGGGCACCGCGTTCAGCCAGAACGTGCTCGCCGACGAGCAGGACTTCGCACTGTCGCTCGGCGAGGCGGAGCTTGCCGGGCTCCCCGATTTCATACGTGAGGCGATGAAAGCCGAAGCGCAGGAACGAGGCCTCGACGGCCACGTCGTGACACTGTCGCGATCGAGCGTCGAGGCTTTCCTGCAGTTCGCCGATCGGCGCTATCTGCGCGAAAAAGTCTTTCGCGCTTTCGTCTCCCGCGGCGACAATTCCGGCCCCACCGACAACAAGGCCATCATCGCCGAGATGGTGGAGTTGCGCGCCGAGCGCGCGCGGCTTCTCGGCTATGCCGACTTCGCGCATTACCGACTCGACGATGCCATGGCGAAAACGCCGACCGCAGCGCGCGACCTGCTCGACGCGGTGTGGGCGCCGGCGCGCGCCCGCGCGCTTGCCGATCGCGACGCCATGCAGGCGTTGGTGCAGAAAGAGGGCGGCAACTTCGCGCTCGCGCCCTGGGATTGGCGCTATTACGCGGAGAAGCTGCGCAGCCGGCGCTGCGATTTCAGCGAGGCCGCCGTCAAGCCGTACCTTAACCTCGAGGCGATGATCGAGGCCGCCTTCTACACGGCCGAGCGCCTGTTCGGCGTGAGCTTCGCTGCCCGCACCGACGTGCCGGCCTGGCATCCCGACGTGCGCGTCTGGGAGGTGCGCGGAAACGACGATCGGCGGATCGGCCTGTTCTTCGGCGATTATTATGCGCGGCCTTCGAAACGCAGCGGCGCCTGGATGACCTCGCTGCGCGATCAAGAGAAACTCGCCGGCGACGTCCGCCCGCTCATCGTCAACGTGTGCAACTTCAGCAAAGCCGGTGCCGGCGAGCCGGCTCTGCTCAGTTTCGACGACGCGCGCACGCTGTTCCACGAATTCGGCCATGCTCTGCACGGCCTTCTTTCCGACGTCACCTATCCAGAGATAGCCGGCACCAATGTCGCCACCGATTTCGTCGAGCTGCCCTCGCAGCTCTACGAGCATTGGCTCGAACAGCCCGACGTGTTGCGTCGTTTCGCGCGGCATTACCAAACCGGTGAGCCGATGCCGGAGGACCTGCTGCGGCGGCTCCTGGCCGCGCGCAACTTCAATCAGGGCTTTGCCACGGTCGAGTACGTCGCCTCGGCCATCGTCGATCTCGATCTCCATTCGTTGCCTTCGCCCGGCACGATCGATGTCGCCGCCTTCGAGGCCGAAACGCTGTCGCGGATCGGCATGCCGGAGGAGATCGTCATGCGCCACCGGCCGCCGCACTTCGACCATGTCTTCTCCGGCGCCGGCTATGCCGCGGCCTATTACAGCTACATGTGGTCGGAAGTGCTCGATGCCGACGCGTTCGCAGCCTTCGAGGAGAGCGGCGATATCTTCGATCCGGCGACCGCAAAGCGGTTGCGCGAGACGATCTACGCGGCGGGCGGCTCGCGGGATCCGGCCGAGGCGTATAAGGCCTTTCGCGGGCGGCTGCCGGCAGCCGACGCCCTGCTGCGCAAGCGTGGATTAGCCGCACCCGCCGTGTAAAATAAGCGGTCATGGACCTCTACAGCGCCGGTCACCGCCGCGGCGTCGTCTGCGCCCCGCACTTCGCCGCCGTGGAAGCCGGCCGTTCGATCCTCGCCGACGGCGGCAACGCGCTCGAAGCGATGGTCGCGATGGCGGCGGCGATCGCCGTTCTCTATCCGCACATGAATCACCTTGGCGGCGATGGCTTCTGGCTCATTCGCGAGCCGTCCGGCCGCGTACGCGCCATCATGGCGGCGGGGTCTGCCGGGATGAACGCGCGGCTCGAACTCTACCGCGAACATAGGGCCATTCCGCCACGCGGGCCGCTCGCCGCCCTCACCGTTCCCGGCGCCGTCGGCGGCTGGATGCTGGCGCTCGAAGCGGCGAAGGCGCATGGCGGTACGCTGCCGCTCGACGTTTTGCTCGCGCCCGCCGTCGCCTGCGCCCGCGACGGTTACGCAATCACGCGCAGCCAGGCGCGGCTCACGGAGGAAAAGCTTTCCGAGCTGGCTTACATGCCGGACTTCGCCAAAACGTTTCTCGTCGACGACAAGCCGCCGGCGGTCGGCACGAGGTTGAAGCAGGAGGCGCTCGCCGAAACGCTCGCCCAACTTGCCCATGCCGGCCTCGACGATTTCTATCGCGGCGACGTCGGGCGCGAGATCGCGATCGACCTCGGCAGCATCGGCAGCCCGTTGACCCGCCAGGATCTGGCACGCTATCAGGCGACGCTTGCCGAACCGCTGCGCGTCGACCTGCCGTCAGGCACGGTTTACAACACGGACGCGCCGACCCAGGGCGTCGCCTCGCTGCTGATCCTCGCTTTGTTCGCCCGCTTGGACGTCATCGAGGCGGAAAGTTTCGACCATATCCACGGCTTGGTCGAAGCGACCAAGCGCGCGATGCGCCTGCGCGACCGCGTGGTCACCGATCCGGATCACCTCCCGCACGCGCTCGGACGTTGTCTGGAGCAGCGTTTCATCGCCGGCGAGGCCATGAAGATCAACCGCCGCAAAGCGGAGCGCTGGCAGCTCGGCCACGGCGAAGGCGATACCGTCTGGATGGGCGCGGCGGACGCAACCGGCCTCGTCGTGTCGTACATCCAATCGCTCTACTGGGAATTCGGCTCGGCCTGCGTGCTCCGGCGCACCGGCGTCCTCATGCAGAACCGCGGCGTGAGCTTTTCGCTGCGGCCCGGCGACCTCAACCTGCTCGCGCCCGGCCGGCTGCCGTTCCACACGCTCAATCCGGCGCTCGCGCTCCTCAAGGACGGACGCATCATGGCTTACGGCACCATGGGCGGCGACGGCCAGCCGCAGACGCAAGGCGCGGTGTTCACGCGTTACGTGAACTTTCGCGAGCCGCTGGCCGAGGCGATCGATCGTCCGCGCTGGGTGTTCGGGCGCACCTGGGGCAAGCCGCTGCCGACGCTGCGCCTTGAATCCCGCTTCGACGGCCATCTCGTCGATGCGCTCGAAGCGGCCGGCCACGACGTCGACATTTTGCCCGAGCCCTATTCCGACATTATGGGACACGCCGGCGCCGTGGTGCTGCACCCTGACGGCACCTGTGAAGGCGCCCACGATCCGCGCGCGGACGGCGGGGCGGCGGGCGGATGATTCGCCTCGATCTCAAACCGAGCAAAGCAAAGTCGCCCGTATTGAACGCGCGAACCGACGCAAACTATGCACGCATGACGGCATCCGCCTGTGCTCGGTCTGTCCGTTCCCCGTTCTCCGCCCTCCATCTCCGCTCTCCCGCTACCGCGCGTGCTCCCACAGCGTCTCCAGCCGATGGCGGAAGGCCTTGGGCTTTTCGGCAAACAGCCGGTGCGCGATGCGGGCGGCGCGCTGCGCAAGCTCGGTCCGGCGTTCGGCGCAGGCCGGCATGAGCCGCGAGCGCCAATGCGCCAGAGGCTGATGCGGCTCGGTGAGCCGCTTGAGCACTTCGAGGTCCTGACAGCGCCCGAGCCGGTCGCGCAACCGTTCTGCCTCGTCCATCCACATGCGGCCGTGGCGCGGCCATAGCGGCTCGATCAGCTCCATCTGATAGCGGTGATCGACGACGCGTTGTCGCAAGCGGTGCAAATCCTCGGCGCTCGCCAGCGACCAATCGGCCGGAATACGCTGTCGCGCTTGCCGATAGCCGGCCGCCAAGCGCACCGCGATCGAACTGAAGTCGAACGGATCGAGCGGCCATAGCTCGATCGCCGCCGCCGCCACATCGAGCCAGGCGATAAGGGCGTCGCGCAACTCCGGCGTGAGCACGGAGCGCTCCTCGCTGCCGCGGATCGCTTCGATCCGGCCGCGGATGGTCGCGATCGAACGCTCCGACAGCGGGGCGCCTCTTTTCACCAGATCATCAAAGGCGTTGAGCGCCGCCTGGCCGTCGCGCGCCAGCGCCAACGAACGGGCGTGGTCGCGCGCCTCGCGACGCCAACGCACGGCATCGGGAATGAACGGCTCGAGCAGCCGCATCAGCGCGCGCCATTGCTTCATGGCGCGGCGGAAGTCGTGCACGGCGTCCTGGTTCGAGCGCTCGGGATCGGTGATCCCCGCGCGCGCCTTGGCAAGGATATTGCCCGCAATTTCGCGCACTGCCGGCCCGATCGCCGCCCGAGGCTGCAAGGCCGGTTTGTCGCCCATATCCGCTTCTACGAAGGCACGCATGACGGCTCGGACACGGATGACAGTATGACGAAAAAACGAGTTCCCCGCACTTCCCTTATCGGGGGCTGCTTGCTACATGAATTTCGCGACGGCACGTCCGCATGAAGTGGGTAGATATATCTTAGCGCGGGGTGGAGCAGCCCGGTAGCTCGTCAGGCTCATAACCTGAAGGTCGTAGGTTCAAATCCTACCCCCGCAACCAACTTTCTCAATAAAATCATAGTCTTGTAATTTTTGAAAAATCATTTCGGGTCCCAAAAGCCTTGGCACAGACCTGGCACAGTCCCAAGCGGCCCGACTCGAAATGTGTTAAGATGGCTTCCCTATGGGGAGAGCCATGTTTCGGCATGAGATTCTCGGCGGATTAGTCCAGATTTACAGGCGCGAGAGCACGCGCCATTGGCATTGTTCCGCTTCGCTCAAAGGCGTGCGCTATCGCGCCACGACGAAGGAAGAAGACCTTCCCCAAGCCCAGCAATTCGCCGAGGACTGGTATCTTGAGCTGCGCGGCAAGTCGCGTGCCGGCATCCTCCGAAAATCCGAAAAGACGTTCGCGGAAGCCGCCGAGCAGTTCCTGAAAGAATACGAGACCATCACCGAAGGCCAGCGCAGCCCGGTATGGGTTCAGGGCCACGCGATCCGGCTTCGCCTCCATCTCCTGCCCTTCTTCGGCGAACTCAAACTCTCCG
>JASHRY010000377.1 GCA_030037105.1 Xanthobacteraceae bacterium | reverse complement strand
GCCAAGATCGAGGCCGAGCTTGCCAAAGTGAAGCGCACGCGCGCGTTGCACCGCGAGAGCCGCCGCCGCGTGCCTTATCCGACCGTGGCGCTCGTCGGCTACACCAATGCCGGCAAATCGACGCTGTTCAACCGCATGACCCAGGCGAGCGTCGCCGCGGCGGACATGCTGTTCTCGACGCTCGATCCGACGCTGCGCGCGGTCGCCTTGCCGCACGGCGCGCGCGTGATCCTCTCCGATACGGTTGGCTTCATTTCCGATCTGCCGACCATGCTGATCGCTGCGTTCCGCGCCACGCTCGAAGAGGTGATCGAGGCCGACGTGATTGTGCACGTGCGCGACGTCGCACATGAAGACGCCGAGGCGCAATTGCGCGACGTGGAAAAAATTCTGCGCGAGCTCGGCATCGATCCGCACAACAAGGAAGACCGCAAGCGGGCGCTGATCGAGGTATGGAACAAGATCGACCGGCTCGACGCCGGAGCGCGACGACGCCTTGAAAACCTTGCCGAACGGCGCACGCCGAAACGCCCGGCGCTGGTTTCGGCGCTGACCGGGGAGGGGATTGCGGCGCTCTCCGCCGCCATCGAAGCCGAGCTCGCCGCCGACCGCGTGCTCATCGATCTTCGTCTCGACGCCGCCGACGGCGCCGGGCTGAGCTGGCTCTATCGCCACACCGAAGTGATCCACAAGACCATGGACGACAAAACCTGCCGCATCGCCCTGACCGTGCGCGCCGATCCGGACAAGGCGAATATAGTGAGGGAGAAGTTTGCACGACCGACTGCTTCGCGTCGAGCGACGTAAAGCTTGCGGAACGGGGAAATGGAGCATGGGTGCGGGCTATTCCCGCGCTTTGATCTGATCCCACAGCGCATCCATCTCGGCGAGCGTGGCGTCCTGCGGCGCCTTGCCGCGCTCCGCGAGCGCGCGCTCGATCGCGGCAAAACGGCGCTCGAACTTCTTGTTGGTCCGGCTCAGCAAAGCCTCCGGATCGGCGCGCAAATGGCGGGCGAGATTCACGGCCGCGAAGAGAAGATCGCCGACTTCGGCCGCCGCGTCCGTTAGGCTCGATGCGGGCGGCGCGTCCGTCGCACCTTTGCCGCCACCGAGCGCCACCTCGATCTCGTCGACTTCCTCGCGAATCTTGCGCAGCACCGCGCGCGCGTCGTTCCAGTCGAACCCGACCTTGCCGGCCTTTTGCTGCAGCTTCAGCGCGCGGGTGAGCGCGGGCAGGCTGACCGGTATGCCGGCGAGCGCGCCTTCATCCGGCGCATTTTTGCGCGCGGCCTTCTCCTGCGCCTTGATCCGCTCCCACAGGCCTTCCACGGCCTGCGGGTCGTCCGAGCGCTCGCCGCCAAAGACATGGGGATGCCGGCGAATGAGCTTTGCGGTGACGGTCTCGACCACGTCGCCGAAATCGAAGGCGCCCAGTTCCTCGGCCATGCGGGCGTGAAAAACGACCTGCAGGAGAAGATCGCCCAGTTCCTCCTTGAGGTCGACGAGATCGTCGCGAGCAATGGCGTCGGCGACTTCATAGGCCTCTTCGAGCGTGTAGGGCGCGATGGTGGCAAAATTCTGCGTCAGGTCCCACGGGCAGCCGGTTTTGGGCGTGCGCAAGGCCGCCATGATTTCGAGGAGCCGGGCGATGTCGCGAGAAGGGGTCATGACAGAGGGTCCCGCTGGGAAGCGGGACAGCTCTATCAGACCGCGGCAGCGGCGGCGACGGGTCAGCGAGAGCCGCGAAAGCGGCGGTCAGTGGCCCGACGCGTCGCCGCGACGGCTTGCCTCGAACAGGAACCAGGTGCGCCGCTCCGTCTCGTCGATGAAATTCTCCAGGAGGCCGGCGGTCGCGGCGTCTTCGTGCTTTTCCGCGAGTTCATGACACTCGCGCATGGACGCGGCGATCATCTTGTTGTCGTTCATCAGTTCGCGCAGCATTTCCTCGGCCGCGACAAAATCGGCATCGTTGTCCTCGATGTTTTGCAGCTTCGCAATATGGCCGATGGAGCGCAACGTGGTACCGCCGATCTTGCGCACGCGCTCGGCGATTTCGTCGGTCGTGGCAAAAATCTGCTCCGACTGCTCGTCAAGAAGGAGATGATAATCGCGAAAGTGCGGACCGCTGACGTGCCAATGGAAATTCTTGGTCTTGAGGTAAAGGGCGAAAGCGTCGGCCAAGATGACGTTGAGCTTGGCCGAAAGCTCGCGGACGGCAGCGGGCGAAAGATCGGTCGGCGTATCGAGTCGCTCCGGATCCCTGTTGGGGCGCTCAAGGCTTCTGACCTTGCTCACGGATCACCTCTCATTCGGTTGATGGGAAAACACCTCTACGAGCCGGTCCCGCCCGGGGGAGGCCGGACGCCGCGAGGACAAACGGTTAAGACCGGCGGCCGGTTCCACATCCTTGGCAAAACGACGTCCGCCGCGGCACGTCAGAATTGGCTATCGGGCATGAATCGAACCCCGGGGTTGCGCCAACCCAACCTATCGCCAGCGTTTTTCGGCGCCGGCTCATGGACTTTTCCGCTAATCGACGCCGCTAGTGGGGATGACTCATCTTCGAATCATCATCCCGCTGTAAGCTTTTGTATTGTCGCGCGTCCGCACGGAAAACCGGTTCCCACCTTTCCCGGACGCGCTCTCTACCCTGCGAATCCGCCACCGTTGAGAAATTCCAGTTCATCGGGCGCGGTATCGCGGCCGAGCGCGCGGTTTCGATGCGGAAATCGTCCGAATCTTGCGATGATGTCGCGATGCAGGGTCGCGTATTGCAACCGCTCCGCATCGCCGAACGCCGCGTGGAATTGCACGCTGCGATCCTGATCGGCAATGCACTCGGAATGCATGAAAGGCATATAGAAGAACGGCCGCATCGTTTCGTCGATTGTCTGGTCAAAGCCGCGGGCAAGCGCCCGGCTGGCCACAGCGCGCGCCAACGGATCGGTGGCGAAGGCATGCGCACTGCCGCGAAACATGTTGCGCGGAAATTGGTCGAGCAAGATCACAAGCGCCAGCGCGCCTTCCGCGCTTTCTTCGAATGCCGCGAGTTCGCCGCGCGCCGCCGCCTCGTGGATCGCGAGAAATCTCGATCTGATCGTTCGGTCGAAGGCTTCATCCTTCTCCCACCACCTGTCGGAGCCGGCGTCGCGCCAGAAGGACATGATTTCCGCCGCTGTCATGTTGCTTATCCGCCTTGGCCTCCCGCCGCCCGCGCCGCGCTGGCGAAGCGTTTGGCTTCCTCCGCGGCGCGGAATAGCGCCTTCGCCTTGTCGATGCACTCCTGCCGCTCGAAGTCCGGATCTGAATCGGCGACGATGCCGGCGCCGGCCTGCACGTACATGGTGCCGTCCTTGATCAGCGCGGTGCGCAGCACGATGCAGGTGTCCATTTCCGCGCCGGCGGAGAAATAGCCGACGCAGCCGGCATAGAGCGAGCGCTTCTCCTTCTCCAACTCGTCGATGATCTGCATCGCCCGCACCTTGGGCGCGCCGGAGACGGTGCCGGCGGGAAAGCCGGCGGCGAGCGCATCGAGCACGTCGCGGTCCGCCCGCAGCCGGCCTTCGACGTTGGAGACGATGTGCATCACTTGACTGTAGCGCTCGATGAAGAACTGGTCGGTGACCTCGACCGTGCCGATCTCGGCGACGCGACCGACGTCGTTGCGGCCGAGATCGAGCAGCATGAGATGCTCGGCACGTTCCTTGGGATCGGCGAGCAGCTCCGCCTCGAGCGCCTTGTCTTCGTGCGGGGTGGCGCCGCGCCGGCGCGTGCCGGCGATCGGGCGAATGGTGACGATGCCGCGGCTCGTTTTGACCAGGATCTCCGGGCTCGAACCGGCGACCGCGAAGGAACCGAAATCGAGGAAGAACAGATAGGGCGAGGGGTTGACGCGCCGCAAGGCGCGATAGAGCGCGAAAGGCGGCAGCGCGAAAGGCGCCTCGAAGCGCTGCGAGAGCACGACCTGGAAGATGTCGCCGGCGGCGATGTATTCCTTGGCGCGCAACACCATGCGCTTGAATTCGTCCGCCGTCGTGTTGGAGCGCGGCGCCACCCGGAGCGGGCCGGCGTTGATCTCAGTGGAGAATTTGTCAAGCGGCCGGTCGAGCGCGGCGACGACGGCCGACAGGCGCTCGACCGCCCGCGCCAGCGCCGCCGTCGCGCTTACTCCGGCCTGCGGCCGCACCGGCGTGACGATCGTGATCGTGTCTTCGACGGCATCGAAGACGATCACCAGCGTAGGCCGGACGAGAAGCGCGTCCGGAATGCCGATCGGATCGCGGCCGGGAGCCGCCAAATCCTCGATCAGCCGCACCGTGTCGTAGCCGAGATAGCCGAAGATTCCGGCCGCCATGGGCGGCAATATGTCGGGCAGGGCGATGCGGCTCTCGGCCAAGAAGGCGCGCAACGCCGAGAGCGGCGTCTCCTGCGTCGGCATGAAGGCATCGGGATCGCGCTGTGGCGCGCGGTTGATCTCCGCGCGCCGGCCATTGGCGCGGAAGATCGCGTCCGGCGCGATCCCGATGATCGAATAGCGTCCGCGCGCCTCGCCGCCTTCGACCGATTCGAAAAGAAAACTCATCGATGAACTTTTGAGCTTTGCGCCCGTGATCTTGAGAAAGGCGGAAACGGGCGTTTCCAGGTCGGCGACCAGCGTCGTCCACACGGCCTGCGGCTCGCCGGCCGCATAGCGCGCGGCGAACGCCGCGGCCGACGGCTCGATCTGCATTCAGTTGGTGTCCGGCGCGCCGCTGCCCAGAGCTTGGGCCAACGCCGCCTGATTGATGTTGGTGCCGAGATCGCCTTGGAGCCAAGCCACGTATTGACTAAAAACTTCGTCACTGAGCCGGCGCTGCACCGTCTCGGCGATACGCTTGGCATCGGGCGAGTTCGCGTCCAGCTTCGGGATGGTCACGTCGGTCACGCGGAATACGATCCATTCGGTGGGCCGATTGCCCACCGCGCTGCCGAAGGAGTCCTTGGCGGTGTGAAAAATCGAGGCAATCGTCGTCGCGGACAAGGTCGCGCCAGCTTTGCCGCGTGTGAGCTTGTCCGCGATTTGGATTTGGAGATCGTTAGCCTTGGCGACCGCGTCGAGCGAATTGCCGTTCTTGAGCTTGTCCAGGAGGTCGGCCGCTTTGGCCTTCAGCCGCGAAGCCACCTCGTCATCCCGCCAGCGTTGTTCCACCTGACCTTTGACTTCGTCGAGCGTACGATCGCGCGCCGGCGTGATGCTGGCCACGTCATACCAAATGTAACCGCCGTCGGCCGCGATCGGATCGTTATCAACGCCGACATCGGAGGCAAA
>JASHRY010000376.1 GCA_030037105.1 Xanthobacteraceae bacterium | reverse complement strand
GGAATTCGTCGGCCACGCATCGTGACAATCCAGGAAAAACGCGAGCGAACGCCGGCGGCAAGGGGCATCGGCGACATCCGGGCGAGGCTGATGCTTGCCCTGCTCTGCCTCCTTTGGGGTGTCACCTGGCCGGTGATGAAGATCGCGCTCAACGGAATCCCACCGTTGAGCATGCGTACATTGAGCGCCGGTCTTGGCGCGCTCACGCTGCTCGCGATCTGTGCCGTCAAGCGCCGCAGCTTGCGCATTCCGGCCGGAAGGGCATGGACGCACGTCGTCGTCGTCTCGCTTCTCAACGTCGTCGGCTTCAGTCTGTTAAGCGCATTCGCGCAAATCGCGGCCGCGACCTCGCGGGTGGCCATTCTTGCCTACACGATGCCGATCTGGACCGTGTTGCTGGCGTGGGCGCTTCTCGGCGAGCGGCCCAGCCGGGTCCAGGGCATCGCCATCGCGCTGTGCACGGCCGGGCTCGCTATTCTCATTCGTCCCTTGGCGACGGCGGGACTGCCGTTGGGCCTTCTCCTCGCCGTTGCCGCCGGCTTGAGCTGGGCCGCTGGCACGGTTTACGTGAAATGGGCGCGCATCGCAGCCGACCCGCTGGGCGTGACCAGTTGGCAGCTCATCATCGCGTTCGTCGTTATCTCGATCTGCCTTGTCGTCTTCGACGGCCGGCTCGATCTCGGCGCCGCCCACGCGAGCGCGCTTTTCGCCGTGGCGTTTACCGGAATTGCCGGCAACGGCATTGCTTACGCCCTGTGGTTCGAGATCGTGCGGCGATTGCCGGCGGTCAGCGCATCTCTCGGCATCGTCGGCATTCCCGTGATCGGCGTCGTGTCCTCGATCCTGATGCTCGGCGAGCGGCCGACCGCCGCCGATAGTGTCGGCTTCGCCTTGATCCTTGCCGCGTCCGCCTGCGTCCTGCTCATCGCTCCGGGGCGCGCGCCGCCTACCGGATAGCCCGCCGCGCCAATTCCGCGAGGCGTCCGACCATCGCGCTGGCCGGATCGGCGAGCGCCCCGATGACGGTGAAATGGTTCATGCCGGCGATCTCCTCATAGCGCGTCTCCGCCAGGCCTTGGCGCCAGACCTGCGCGACGGTCCGGCTTTGCCGCTTGAACTCGCTCGTTTCGAATGCGCCGACCACCGCGTCCAGGACGCGGCTGGGCGCGATCGGCCAAAACAGCGGCGAGATGCGGCGGGCCTCTTCGGGGTCAAGCCGCAAGTCCCGGTTTATGCTCACGCCGAGGAGCGGTGTGAGATCGAAAAGGCCGGAAATCGCGTAGCCGGCCGGCACCAGATCGGCCGGCGCCTCGGGATAGAGCGATCGCCAGTCGGTCGCGACCAAAGCGGCGGCGAGATGCCCGCCGGCCGAGTGCCCATAGACCAGAACCCGGCAGCCGAAGCGATGCCACAGGAACGCGCAAGCGCGCCGCATCTGCTCGATAATTTCGGCTACGCTGACGACCGGGCAAAGATCAAAGCCGGCCACCGCGACGGCGACGCCGCGCCCGTTCAAGCCGCGCGCCATATGGCTGAACGAAGAGGTATCGAGCGCGCGCCAATAACCGCCGTGGATGAAGAGAGCAAGCGCAGCGGCGTTGCCCGTCTCCGGTAGAAAAAGATCGACGATCTGCCGCGGCGTATCGCCATAGGACAGGCCGAGTTCGGCGCGGCCGCGCTTGAGCGCCTCGGCGCGATAATCCTCGGCGTCACGGACCCACCGCGCAAAAATCTCCGGATGCTCCGGTACGCGGGCGCGAACGTTGTATTCTGCTTCGTAATCGATAGCGACCATCGCGCTCCCCGCGGATTTCCCCACGGGACATTGCGGCAAGGGCGCCGCGCAGGCAAGCGGAAGGGCCCGCAGATGACGACGATAAGCGCGCTTGGCGACGCATCTGTGATCGACAGTTGGCCTAAATCTGCTAGGGGAAGGCCATGAAAGTGAACGGCAAGGCCATGCGCAGCATCTGGGTCGAGCCGGACGGCTGGTCGGTCGGCGTGATCGATCAGACGGCGTTGCCGCATCGCTTCGCGACCGTTCGCCTCGCGACGCTCGAAGAAGCGGCGCACGCGATCCGCGCCATGGTGATCCGCGGCGCCCCCCTGATCGGCGCGACCGCGGCCTACGGCATATGCCTCGCGCTCCGCGCCGATCCGTCCGATGAATCGCTCGATCGCGCCTACGGCACGCTCCTCGCCACGCGCCCGACCGCGGTCAATCTGCGATGGGCGCTCGACGAGATGACGGCGGCCGTGCGCAACCGGCCGCGCTCCGAGCGCACCGCCGCCGCCTATCGGCGCGCGGCCGAGATTTGCGATGAGGACGTCGCCATCAATGCCGCCATCGGCCGCAACGGCCTGCCGCTCATCGAGGCCGTCGCCGCGCGCAAGAGGCCGGGCGAGCGGGTCAACGTGCTCACCCATTGCAACGCCGGCTGGCTGGCGACGGTCGACGTCGGCACGGCCACGGCGCCGATCTACTTGGCACATGATAAGGGCGTCGCCGTTCACGTCTTTGCCGACGAGACGCGGCCGCGCAACCAGGGCGCTTCGCTCACCGCCTGGGAACTCGGCCAGCATGGCGTGCCGCACACGCTGATCGCGGACAATACCGGCGGCCATTTGATGCAGCACGGCATGGTCGACCTCGTCATCGTCGGCACCGACCGCGTCACCGCCAACGGCGACGTCTGCAACAAGATCGGAACCTATCTGAAGGCGCTCGCCGCGCGCGACAACGACGTGCCGTTTTACGTGGCGCTCCCGTCGCCGACCATTGATTTCACGGTCGCCGACGGCCGCGCCGAAATTCCCATCGAGGAGCGCAGCGCAAAGGAGGTGGCGACCATGACCGGACGCACCGCGGACGGCCGCATCGAGACCGTGCGCATCGCGCCCGCCGGCTCCGCGGTGGCCAATTACGGTTTCGATATCACCCCGGCGCGATTGGTGAGCGGCCTCATCACCGAGCGGGGCGTGATTGC
>JASHRY010000375.1 GCA_030037105.1 Xanthobacteraceae bacterium | reverse complement strand
CGATGGTGAAGGCGTTTATCCCGCGCTATCGCTACGACCAGTTGATGCGGCTCGGCTGGAAGGTTTTCCTGCCGATCTCGCTCGCCATGGTCGCGATCGTCGCCGGTGTCCTGCAAGTCATCAGAGGCTGACATGCGACTCGACCAGGCGGCGCGTTCGATTTTCCTCAAGGAGTTCGTGCAGGCGTTCTTCCTCTCGCTGCGCTATTTCTTCAAGCCGAAGGCGACGCTCAATTATCCGTTCGAGAAGGGCGCGCTGTCGCCGCGCTTCCGCGGCGAGCACGCGTTGCGCCGCTATCCGAACGGCGAAGAACGCTGCATCGCCTGCAAGCTGTGCGAGGCGATCTGCCCGGCGCAGGCGATCACCATCGAGGCCGGCCCGCGGCGCAACGACGGCACCCGCCGCACCACCCGCTACGACATCGATATGGTCAAATGCATCTATTGCGGGCTCTGCCAGGAAGCCTGTCCGGTCGACGCCATCGTCGAGGGGCCGAACTTCGAATTCGCGGCCGAGACCCGCGAGGAGCTGTACTACGACAAGGAGCGGCTGTTGGCGAACGGCGACCGCTGGGAGCGCGAGATCGCCAAGGCCATCGCCCTCGACGCGTCATATCGCTGAGCCGGCCGGGTATGACCGCAAGCACGACCTCGCTCCTGTCGCCTTCCTCCTCGCCGGGCAGGTTCACGCGCGGACCGCGCCGGGAGGGAGATGGTTGCATCATCGCATTCGATGCGGCTTCTTCCCTGCTCAAGCGGGAAGGCAACAGTCGGGCGTCGGCGGGGAGTCGCATGTGATTCTTCACGCGATATTCTTCTATCTCTTTGCCGGCGTATGCGTGGCTTCGGCGGTGATGGTCATCGCCGCCAGGAATCCCGTGCATTCGGTGCTTTTTCTCATCCTCGCCTTCGTCAACGCCGCCGGCCTGTTCGTGCTCATGGGCGCCGAATTTCTGGCGATGATCCTCATTGTCGTTTACGTCGGCGCAGTGGCGGTGTTGTTCCTGTTCGTGGTGATGATGCTCGACGTCGATTTCGCCGAGCTGCGCCAGGGGTTCCTCAATTACCTGCCGGTCGGCGCGGTGGTCGGTACCGTGCTGCTGGTCGAGCTCTTGATCGTGGTCGGCGCCTGGGCGGTCGGGCCCGGCGTCGCCAAGGCGATCGCGGCGCCGATTCCGGCGGCCGGCGAGATCAGCAATACGCAAGCGCTCGGCCTCGTTCTCTACACCCGTTACGTCTATTTCTTCGAAGCCGCCGGCGTGATTCTGCTGGTCGCCATGATCGGCGCCATCGTGCTGACGCTGCACCATCGGCCGGACGTGAAGCGGCAGAACATTGCCGCGCAGCTCGCGCGCCGGCGCTCGAGCGCCATCGAAATTGTCAAAGTGAAGCCGGGGCAGGGGCTGCCATGACGATCGGACTTGGTCATTATCTCACGGTTGCGGCGATCCTGTTCACGCTCGGGATTTTCGGAATCTTTCTCAACCGCAAGAATGTCATCATCATTCTGATGTCGATCGAACTCATTCTGCTCGCCGTCAACGTCAACCTGGTTGCGTTTTCCGCGTTCCTCGGCGACATCGTCGGCCAGGTCTACGCGCTGATCGTGCTCACGGTCGCCGCGGCGGAAGCCGCGATCGGGCTCGCCATCCTTGTCGCCTATTTCCGCAACCGCGGCTCGATCGCGGTCGAGGACGTGAGTCTGATGAAGGGCTAGCGGGGCATGTACGAAGCCATCGTCTTTTTGCCGCTCCTCGGCGCCGTCATTGCCGGCGTGATCGCGCTTGTCGGCGCCGGCAACCGGCATCCGGGCGCGAGCCCGCCGCCGCCGCACGCCGATCACGAGGCGCCCTTGGTGCCTCAAGAGCATGGGTACAGCGCGCCGGTGCCGCAGTCGGCGACGGGGCACGCCGACATCGGCCATCCGCGCCTGGAGAAGGAGGAGATCGAGCCGCCGAGCGCCGGTGGTTCGCAGGCAGCGGAGCTCATCACCACCATGCTGGTGGCGATCTCCTGGGTGCTGTCCTGCTTCGCCTTCGTCGATGTCGGCTTCGACCGGCACGACGTCCGCGTCACCGTCTTCAATTACATCACGTCCGGCGACCTCAAGGTCGATTGGGCGCTGCGCATCGACCCACTCACCGTCGTGATGCTGATGGTGGTGACCACCATTTCGGCGCTCGTACACCTCTATTCGATCGGCTACATGGCCGAAGATCCGTACAAGCCGCGCTTCTTCTCCTACCTGTCGTTCTTCACCTTCGCCATGTTGATGCTGGTGACGGCCGACAATCTCGCGCAATTGTACTTCGGCTGGGAGGGCGTGGGGCTCGCCAGCTATCTGCTGATCGGCTTCTGGTTCCACAAGCCGGAAGCCAACGCCGCGGCGATCAAGGCCTTCATCGTCAACCGGATCGGCGACTTCGGCTTTGCGCTCGGGATTTTCGCCGTGTTCCTGCTCACCGGATCGATCAATTTCGATACCGTCTTTGCGCAGGCGCCGGACCTCGTCGGCAAGAGCTTCCACTATCTCAACTTCAACGCCGATGCGCTCACCGTGATCTGCCTGCTGTTGTTCATGGGCGCGATGGGCAAGTCGGCGCAATTCCTGCTGCACACCTGGCTTCCCGACGCCATGGAAGGGCCGACGCCGGTTTCCGCCCTCATTCACGCCGCGACCATGGTGACCGCCGGCGTGTTCATGGTGGCGCGGCTGTCGCCGCTGTTCGAGCTGGCGCCGGTCGCGCAATCATTCGTGATCTTCATCGGCGCGACCACGGCGATCTTCGCCGCGACGGTCGGTCTGGTGCAGAACGACATCAAGCGCATCATCGCCTATTCCACCTGCTCGCAGCTCGGCTACATGTTCGTCGCCATGGGCGTCGGCGCCTATTCGGTCGGCATGTTCCATTTGTTCACGCACGCTTTCTTCAAGGGGCTTCTCTTTCTCGGCTCCGGCTCGGTAATCATCGCCATGCATCACGAGCAGGACATTCGCCATATGGGCGGGCTGTGGCGCAAAATCCCGTTCACCTACGCCACCATGCTGGTCGGCACGCTGGCGCTGACCGGGTTCCCCTTCAGCGCCGGCTATTTCTCCAAGGACGCGATCATCGATGCCGCCGCCGTCGCCAAGAATCCTCTCGCCGTCTACGGCTTCGTCATGACGGTCGCGGCCGCGGCGCTCACCTCGTTCTATGCGTGGCGGCTGATCTTCAAGACCTTCCATGGCGCGCCGCACGATGTGCATCATTATGAGGCGGCGCGCGAAAGCCCGAAAGTGATGCTCATTTCGCTCGCACTTTTGGCCATCGGTTCGATCGCCGCCGGCTGGCCGTTCGTCCCGCTGTTCCTCGGCCACGGCGCCGAAGAGTTTTTCCGCGAATCGCTCAAGA
>JASHRY010000374.1 GCA_030037105.1 Xanthobacteraceae bacterium | reverse complement strand
GGGCGTGAACAACTACATCGTCAAGCCGTTCAACGCGCAGACGCTGAAAGCCAAGATCGAGGCGGTGTTCGCCGAGAGCGAGCAGGCCGCTCCGGCGTAGCTTTATCGTCGCGGGGAGCGCAGCGGCGAAGCTATTCCGCCGCGGCGCGGGCATAGCTCGCGCTCCGCTGCCGCATCGTGACCAGTTCCTCGGCAATGGTCGGATGCAACGCCATCGTGGCGTCGAAATCGGCCTTGGTGGCGCCCATCCGCACGGCGATGGCGGCGAGTTGGACCATCTCGGCGGCGCCTTCGCCGACGATATGGCAGCCGGCCACGCGGTCGCTCACGCCGTCGACCACGAGTTTGAGCAGCACCGTGGTGTCGCGGCCGGACAAGGTCGCCCTGAGCGGCTTGAACATGGCCCGATAGATGTCGGTCCGCTCAAGCCGCGCGCGGGCCTGCGCCTCGGTGAGGCCGACGGCGCCGATTTCGGGATCGGAGAACACGGCGGTCGGCACGTTGGCGTGATCGACCGCGGTCGGCCTGCCGCCGAACACCGTATCGGCAAAGGCGTGCCCCTCGCGGATCGCGACCGGCGTGAGGTTGACGCGGTTGGTCACGTCGCCGATGCCGTAGATATTGGGCGCCGTGGTGCGCGAATATTCATCGACCGCGACGCCGCCGTTCTCGGCAATCTCGACGCCCGCCTCCTCAAGGCCCATCTTGGCCACGTTGGGCCGCCGGCCGATGGCGAACATCACGCGGTCGGCGGCGAGTTCGTTGCCGCTCGACAGATGCGCCGAAAAGCGGCCGCCCGCTTGCCGGATCGCTGCGATCTTGCAGCCGGTGAGCACCCTGATACCGCGTTTCTCCATGTCCGTGCGGACGTGCCGGCGCACGTCGTCGTCGAAGCCGCGCAGAATGTTCTCGCCGCGATAGACGAGCGTGACCTGCGCGCCGAGGCCGGCGAAAATGCCAGCGAACTCGACCGCGACGTAGCCGCCGCCCTGGATCACTATGTGGCGCGGCAGCTCTGGCAAGTGGAACGCCTCGTTCGAGGAAATGGCGTGCTCGAGCCCGGGAATGGGATCGCCGTAGCTCGGTGCGCCGCCGGTCGCGATCAGCACATAGGCCGCGCGCACGCGCTCGCCGTTCGCCAATTGCACCGTGTGGGCGTCCGCGAGCACGGCGCGGCTTTTGCCGATCCTGACGCCGGCCTTGGTGAGCGTCGCGGTGTAGGCCGCTTCGAGCCGCGCGATCTCGCGATCCTTGTTGGCGATCAGCGTCGGCCAGTCGAACGCGGATTGCGGCGACGTCCAGCCGTAGCCGACCGCGTCCTCGAACTCGGCGCGGAAACGCGAGGCATAGACCAGAAGCTTCTTCGGCACGCAGCCGCGAATGACGCAGGTGCCGCCGACGCGATACTCTTCCGCGAGCATCACGTGCGCGCCGTGCTCGGCGGCGACGCGCGCGGCGCGCACGCCGCCCGAACCGCCCCCGATGACGAAAAGATCGACGTCGTAATCGGACATGCCGACGACCGTGCCGGGGCACTCCCCTTTGCGCAAAAAATCAACGGCGTTCGACGAGGCGCACGCCGTCCGGGCCGGCGAGGATAGCAGT
This sequence comes from Xanthobacteraceae bacterium, assembly GCA_030037105.1. The sequence goes on along the minus strand of JASHRY010000374.1, from coordinate 1,402 downwards.
CCGCGCGAGCCCGATGAACAAGCCGTGTTCGATCACGCCGGGGACGCGGCAAAGCCGCGCCGCCAGCGCCGCCGGATCGCCGATGCGCAGCAATTGCGCGTCCAGGAGCCAATGGCCGCCGTCGGTGACCACGGCCTGGCCGTCGTCGCGCTTGCGCAGCAGCGCTGGTCCCGGACAGCCGATTTCGGCGGTCGCGGCTTCGACCGCAAGGCGGGTCGCCGCGGCGCCGAACGGCGCGATCTCGATCGGCAGCGGGAAGCGGCCGAGCATCGAGACCCATTTCGATTCGTCGGCGATGACGATCATCTGCGCCGACGCCGCGGCCACGATCTTCTCGCGCAGCAGGGCGCCGCCGCCGCCCTTGATCAGCGTCAGATCGGGGGCGATCTCGTCGGCGCCGTCCACGGTCAGGTCGAGTTCGGGCGTCTCCTCGAGCGTGGTCAGCGCGATGCCGCGCCGCGCCGCTTGCTCCCGCGTCGCTTCGGAGGTCGCAACGGCCACAATGTCGAGGCCGATCCGGACCCGCTCACCAAGCAAATCGACGAAGCGCCTGGCGGTCGAGCCGGTTCCGAGCCCAACGCGCATGCCGCTCTGCACGAATTCGAGCGCGCGGGCGGCGGCGGCGCGTTTGTAAGCCTCAACGTCCATAACGGGTATGTAGGGCAAAAAACCGATCGACGCGACCGATCCCTCTCCCCTCGCGAGGGGAAAGGATAAGATGCTTGCGCCGCTGCCGATCGCCCTTTAAGCGAAATCATGCTCACCATCGTCTTCGATCTCGACGGCACGCTGATCGACACGGCTCCCGACCTCATCGCGACCCTCAACCATATCCTCGCCCGGCAGCGACTGCCGGTCATTCCCTATGAGGCGGCCCGGCCTTTGATCGGCGGCGGAGCGCGGAGAATGATTGAGCGGGCGCTCGCCGCCGAAGGGCGCAGTTGCTCGCCCGCCGACGTCGATCGGATGTACACCGCCTTCGTCGCGCATTACGCCGAGCACATCGCCGAGCGCTCGCGGCCGTTCCCCGAACTCGAAGCGACGCTCGACCGCCTGGCCGCCGACGGCCATCGTCTGGCGGTGTGCACCAACAAGCTCGAATGGCTGGCGAAGCGCCTGCTGGAGGCGTTGCACCTCGCGCCGCGCTTCGCCGCGATCTGCGGCCAGGACACGTTCGGCAGCCTGCTGAAGCCAGATCCACAGATGTTGCGGGCCACGGTCGGGCGCGCCGGCGGCGAGCCCAAGCGTGCGATCATGATCGGGGATTCCGCAACCGACATCCGCACCGCGCGCGCCGCAAGCGTGCCCATCGTCGGCGTCGATTTCGGCTATACCGACGTTCCGATCGCAACATTGCGGCCGGATCGGATCATCAGTTCCTTCGCGCAATTGCCGGCGGTCG
>JASHRY010000373.1 GCA_030037105.1 Xanthobacteraceae bacterium | reverse complement strand
AAATGGTCGCCGGGATGGCGGCGGCAAGGCCGATGGCGGTCGCGAACAAAGCTTCGGCGATGCCCGGCGCGACCACCGCGAGCGAGGTATTCTTGGAAGCCGCGATCGACTGGAAGCTGGTCATGATGCCGCAGACCGTGCCGAACAGGCCGATGAAGGGGCCTGCCGAACCGACCGTGGCCAGCACCAGGAGCCGGCGTTCCATGACCTCGACCTCCCGCGCAATGGCCACGTCCATCACCTTCTCGATGCGCGTCTGCAGACCGCCGAGCGAGCGGACCTGGCCCTCGAAGCTTCTTTTCCATTCGCGCATGGCGGCAACGAACAACGCGCCGGTCGCATGGCCCGGCTGCACCGCGAGCGACTTGTAAAGGTCCTCGAGCGACTGGCCCGACCAGAAGGCTTGCTCGAAGCGGTCGGCGGCTTTGCGAAAGCGCGCGAACAACAGCGTCTTGTCGATGGCGATCGCCCACACCCAGACCGAGCACACTATCAGCCCAGTCGTCACCGTCTTGACCAGCCAATTCGACTCCCAGAACAGGTCGATCAGCTGCAAGCTCATGGGCGCGTCCTTTCCGGCAATGCGACCTTAGGCCGACGACCGGGACTGCGCGCTAGCGCCGGGATCAAAGGCAGGGGCAGCCGCATCGCGAGCGCCGACCAAGACCCGAAATTTCGCGAGGACCCAAGCCGGACCCGCCACCGGCCGGACCGAAATCATCGCCAAACTTGTCCAAACTAGGGCGCAACTCGATCGTTCGCGCCTAACGAAGCCCAGGTGTCGTTAACGCGCCGTTAATTCCGGTCGGCGGCAGGGGAGCGCAAAATATCGCGTAAAATATCCGCCTAAAAAGAGGTTCCACCACCTCCTTCGCGGCGGACGATCCCCAAACTGACACGATACCAGCATGAGCGCTTCGAACATGATCCGGAAAAGCGGGAACCGGTTTTCCGGATCATGCTTTAAGTCTGCGGCTGCGGTTGGGAGCCTTGGTCGCGCGAGCGATCGCGCCGATCAGCCATGAACTGGTCGAACTCCGCCCTGTCCTTGGCAAAGCGCAACCGTTCCAGAAATTCCTTGAATTCGCGCTGCTCGTCTTCAAGGCGCCGCAGCGTCTCGGTGCGGTACTCGTCGAATGCGCGATTGCCGCTCGAAGGAGGCGAGCCCCGCCAGCCACCGCGGAAGCTCTCCATCCGGGCGCGCATCCGATCCATCTTCGCTTGCAAGCGCTCCATTTTCTCCTGCCAGTGCGATTGCGCGTGCGAATGCCAGTCGTCCATGGGATAGCCCCAGCCGCCCATGGCATGACGACGCCACCAAACCATGTGTCTGCTCCCCAGAAAAAAGAGCAGAATGGCGAGGCCAAGCGGCCACCAAGCGAAAAACCCGAGGACGGTCAATGCGATCGCTGCGATGGGCATGGCGCACCTCTCGTGTGAATGTAAATAACATTTACATAGGCCCTCCGCGGTGTCAAGACCCTCCCGATTTGGTGAAGGGCAAAAGGACCAGAAGGACACTTTTTCTCATTGGCGCGGATCAGCGGGAAGCTGCCAAACGTATTACGGCTATGTCGCTTCGGACACGCCGAGCCCACGCAAATAGATCAGCACTTCTGCTTCGAGCAGCTCTTCGGGCGACATCGGCAAAGTGCGCCGCGCGGCGTCGCCGCGCCCGAACAGCGAAGCAATGCCGTGCGAGATCGCCCAGATGTGCAAGGCGACCATCAGCGCGGGAGGTCGGGTTTTTGCCGGCGTCTGCGCGCACAGCTTTTCGGCCGCCGCACGCAGCACGGCGAAGGCGCGATCGCCCGCCTCGCGCAGTTCGGGATTGCCGGCGAGCGGGATACCCGCCTCGAACATCGCCGAATAGTACGCGGGTTCGGTGCGCGCAAATTCGAGATAAGCTTTGCCCAGCCGATCGAAGGCGGTGAAAAATTCCGGGCGGCCGTCGTCCCACGCCAGCGCCAGCGCGGCCGCGAATTGATTGAAGCCGCGGAGCGCGACGCTGGCCAGAAGTTCGTCGCGGTCGCGGAAATGCCGATAGGGCGCCGCCGGGCTCACGCCCGCCCAGCGCGCTGCTTCGGCAAAGGTGAAGCCGGCCGGCCCCTTCTGCGCGATCAACTCAAGAGCGGCGCGAAGCAGCGCCTCTTTCAGGTTGCCGTGGTGATAGCCGCGCGGGCCTTCCCGGTCTTCCTTCGACCAGCTCATGTAAATAGCTTTTACATTGATTTGCTCAGCCCGTCGACTTGAGGTCTCGGGGTCGGATTCCAAAGGGTTCTCATGGCCGTGCCGCGCGCGCCGGCCGTCGCTATTTGGCGGCGTTATGATCTACGGCCGTCCCGAGAAGATCCCGATCGGCCTTCATGGCCGTTCGCAGCGATTTCGGGATCGGCCGCGCACGACCGCCGCCGACGAAGGCGACGCGCACATGCGCCTCGACCAGAAGCTCCTCGCCACGCATGATGCGCTGGCGCAAGGTGACCGATGCGCCCTTCACCTCCTCCGGGTCGGTGACGATTTCAAGCACGTCGTCCATGCGCGCGGGCTTGAGGAAGTCGATGTTCATCGAGCGCACGACAAAGGCAAAGCCCGGCGCCTCCTTTGCGGCCGCCTCGCACAAAGCGCGGTG
>JASHRY010000372.1 GCA_030037105.1 Xanthobacteraceae bacterium | reverse complement strand
CGCGGGACCGCGCCAATCCTCGGTGACGGCGGCGTCTGCGACGCTACCCCCTGTTGAGGAATGGCATAGGGCGCTGCCGGGGCGCCATAGGTGTTGCGATAGACCGGCGGCGCTGGCTCGTAAACGCCGCTGGGCGGTTGGGCGGCCTGTCCGTTGACGCCTGCCGGGGGCAGCGGCGCGCCGGTGTAAGGCTGCGGCAACTCATCCGCCGGATAGGGGGCCGGCGGCTCCGGGAAAAAATCGGCCGGCGGCGGTTGAGGGGGATAGGATTGCGCCGCCGCCCCGAACGAACCGGCTACGGCAACGGCGATGACGACAAGGCTGATACCAGCGCGCAAGGCGAGGCCCCCGATGGCCCTCAAAGCTCAGCGTCGTCTTTACGAAGAAGATTTGACGGGAAGAAGGCGGCAAGCCAGCAATAACCCGCCTCGCCCGCGCGTGAGTCTTGCCGGAGGAATGCATAGATAACGAATCATGAATAATGCCATGCTGGGCGTCGGCCGCTGGATTTCACCGCCGCTTCATCTCGGCTACAAGACCGCGCCCGCAGCGTAGGGATGGTCCGATGGCGTCCGTGAGCGACTGGAAGGTGCCGTCCTCCGTGCAGCCGAAGCCGGAGGATTATGCTTACGACCTTGACCTCGCCTTGGCGTCGATGGTGGCGCTGCGCGCAACCGTGCCGGCGGATGCGTTCACGGCGGAAACGCTCGGCACCGAGCGCGCCGGCAACGGCGTGCTCATTCGCAGCAACGGGCTCGTCCTGACCATCGGTTACCTGATTACCGAGGCGGACACGATTTGGCTCACGTTGATTGATGGACGCTCGGTGCCCGGCCACGTGCTCGCCTATGACCAGGAGACCGGGTTCGGGCTAGTGCAGGCGCTCGCCAAGCTTGAAATGCCCGCGCTCGAGTTGGGTCGATCGGCGGCCGCTTCGCTCGGCGAGCGCGTCGTGGTCGCCGGCGCCGGCGGGCGGCAACGCTCGGTCGGCGCGCGCATCGTCGCCAAACAGGAATTCGCCGGCTATTGGGAATACGTGCTCGATGAAGCGATCTTCACCGCGCCGGCGCATCCGAACTGGGGCGGCACGGCGCTGATCGGACCCGCGGGCGACCTCCTCGGCATCGGCTCGCTGCAGCTCCAGCACGCCGTCGGGAAGGGCCCGGCGCAGAATATCAACATGGTCGTGCCCATCGACCTGTTGAAGCCGATCCTCGACGATCTGCTCAAGTTCGGACGGCGCAATGCGCCGCCGCGGCCCTGGCTCGGTCTCTACGCGACGGAGGTGGAGAATCGACTCGTCATCGTCGGGCTCGCGGACCGCGGACCGGCAAAACGCGCCGACCTGCGCACCGGCGACATTGTGGTCGCGGTCGCGGGCACGGAGGTCCACGACCTCGCCGGCATGTTCCGCCGCATTTGGGCGCAGGGCCAGGCCGGCGTCGAAGTGCCGCTTACGATCTATCGCGACGACCAGACGACGGAACTGCGCGTGAAATCGGGCGAGCGCGATCGCTTTCTCAAGGGCCCGAGCCTGCATTGAGCGTCGTCGCTTTGTGCCTCGCACTGGCGGCAGCTACGACGCCTCCAACAGCGCGCGCAGACCCTCGCGATAGGTGGGATAGCGCAGGCTGACGCCAAGCTCGCGCTTGAGCTTGGCGTTGCGCACGCGCCGGCATTCCTGCCAGAAGCTCAGCGCCATCGGCGACAGAGTCGGCGCCGCATCCGCGAAGGCGATTTCCGGCGGCGGGTCGCGGCCGAGAAGCCGCGCGGCGAAGACGAGCGGATCGCCGGGCGGACCCGGCTCGTCGTCGGCGACGTTGAAGATTCCCGTAGCCAGGCGCGTCAACGCCGCATCGATCGCCTGCGCAATGTCGCCGACATGGATGCGATTAAAGACCTGACCAGGCTTGACGATGCGCCGGGCTTCGCCGCGCGCGACCTGGACGAGCGCGTTCCGTCCCGGTCCGTAAATGCCGGCGAGCCGCAGGATGGCGACGGCGACGCCGCTGCGCGCACCGAGCTCTTGCCAAGCGCGTTCGGCGGCAAGGCGCGCGTTGCTCCGCGCCGAACCTGGTTGCGGCGGCGTTTTCTCGTCCACCCATCCGCCGTCATGGTTGCCGTAGACGCCCACCGTCGACAGATAGACGATCGAGCGCAGCCGGCGCGCATGGGCCAACGCATCGCCGAACGTGCGCAGGACGGGATCGCCTTCGTCGTCGGGCGGAACCGAAACTAGCGCCAGATCGGCATCGCCGACGGCATCGCGAGCCTCCGGCGTCGCCGCCGTGCCATCGAAGACGAGCGTCTTCAGCCGGCCTGCGAAATGCGCATTGAGAGCGGCGGCGCGTTCGGAGCCACGCACGGTGCCGACGATACGGTCGAAGCCGTCGCCGAACATGCCGACGAAATGTTCTGCCGAATAGCCGAGCCCGAAACAGATGAGCGTGGACATCGGACGCCCGCCTTCACCGTCGCTTCCGAGCGCGCCCCTCAGCCCGCAAGCCCGGAATAGATGCCGTTTCTGCACGGGCGGTGCTTATGGATTCCGGACAACCGCCGCGCGGTTTCCGGAAAGACGATCGTCCATGGTCGCGTCATCTCTTACGTTCCTTCGCTCAGCGCCGCCGCCCATTCCTCGATCACCTCCGGATTGGGCTCCGCGGCGCGCCGCGGCGCTGCGCCGCGTTCGAGCCGTGCGCGGTCGAGCCGACCGAGCGCCCACACCGCGGCGCCGCGGACGAGCGGCGAGGGATCGTCGAGCAATCGCTCGGCCGCGCCGGCAAGCGTTGCATCCGCGGAATTGCCGATCGCAATCAGCACATTGCGCACGAACCGCGCGCGGCCGATGCGCTTGACCGCGCTTTTCGCGAACAGCGCGCGGAAGTCGGCATCGTCGAGCCGGGCCAGATCGACAAGAGCCGGAGCGCGCAGGGCGACGCGCGCCGCAAGCTTTATTTCGCGCCCTGCCTGGGCGAACTTGTTCCATGGGCAAATCGCCAGGCAATCGTCGCAGCCGTAAATGCGGTTGCCCATGAGCGGGCGCAGCTCGCGCGCAATCGGGCCCTTGTGCTCGATCGTGAGGTAGGAGATGCAGCGCCGCGCGTCGAGCCGATAGGGCGCGGGGAACGCCGCTGTCGGACAGATGTCGAGGCACGCTTGGCAAGTGCCGCAATGGTCGCGCTCCGGCCGGTCGGGCGGCAGATCGAGCGTGGTGAAGATGGCGCCGAGGAACAGCCACGAGCCCCATTCGCGCGACACCAGGTTGGTATGCTTGCCCTGCCAGCCGAGACCGGCCGCCTCGGCGAGCGGCTTCTCCATCACCGCGGCGGTGTCGACGAATACCTTGGCATCGCCGCCGGCATTGTCGACGAGCCAGCGTCCGAGATTCTTGAGCCGCGGCTTGATCACCTCGTGGTAGTCGTCGCCCTGCGCGTAGACCGAGACGGCGCCGCGCCGGCGCTCTTTCAAAACCACGAGCGGGTCATGGCGCGGGCCGTAATTGACGCCGAGCATGACGATCGCGCGCACCTCGGCCCATATCGCGCGCGGATCACCGCGCCGATCAGCGGTCCGCGCCATCCACTCCATGTCGCCATGCGCGCCGGCGGCGAGGAAATGGCGCAATCGCTCCGCCGCGCGCGGGATCGAATCC
>JASHRY010000371.1 GCA_030037105.1 Xanthobacteraceae bacterium | reverse complement strand
ACTGACCTCATAATGTTCGGCCGCCTCCCGCCGCGAAGCGCCGCTTTCTACACGCCCAATCACACGCGCCCTCATGTCCGCAGAATAGGCCCTCGGCATCGCTCCCGCTCCCCAAAGCGAATCAATGCCTGTAGACTCGCTCATCGGCCCCGCCACGTGAATCCCCCTCGATTCAATCCGGCCGAAACATGCTCTAGAGCGGGATGATGACTCGAAGATAAGTCATCCCGCTCTAATAGCCGACCGTAAAACGCCGATGGGAATGCGCCGGCTTCTCCAGCTCATCAACGAGTGCGCCGGCGAAATCTTCGAAGGGCGACCTTCATGGCTTCCGTTCCTGTGCCGACGAATTCATTGTCAAGCCGTTTGGCAATGCCCAGGCGGTCTTCGCCGGCCCCGCCCGCTAATTGATTCTCCGCGCGTGGCCCGCCCAATACGGCTCACGCAACACACGCTTAAGGAGCTTGCCGCTGGCGTTGCGCGGCAACGTGTCGGCGAAGTCGACCGAGCGCGGCCGTTTGTAGCCGGCGAGCCGGTCGCGGCTCCATTCGATCAGCGCCGCCTCGGTCAGCCTTGCGCCGGCGCGCCTGACCACCACCGCCTTCACGGCCTCGCCCCATTTCGGATCGGGCACGCCGATGACGGCGCATTCGAGAATTTCCGGATGGCTCATGAGCAAGGCTTCGACTTCCACCGGATAGACGTTCTCGCCGCCGGACACGATCACATCCTTGATGCGGTCCTTGAGGAAGATGAAACCGTCCTCGTCCATGTAACCGGCATCGCCGGTGTGGAACCAGCCGCCGCGCATGGCGTCCGCCGTCGCCTCCGCGCGCGCCCAGTAACCGGCCATCAGGCTCTCCCCCTGGTACACGACCTCGCCGACCTCGTAGGGCGGCAGATCGCGGTCGTCGGCGTCGACGACGCGCACGCGCGCGCCGAACATCGGCCGGCCGCAGGACAACAGCCGCTCGCCGACGTGATGCTCGTGAGTGAGCGCGGTGAACGGACCCGTCGTCTCGGTGAGCCCGTAGAGCTGCGAGAAGCGGCACTTGAACGTCTCGACCGAGCGACGCAGCAGGTCGGGCGAGATCGGCGCCGTGCCGTAGATGATGTGCCTGAGCGCCGAGAAATCGGCAGTGCGCGATTGCGGCAACTCGGTCAGGAGCAGCATCATCGTCGGCACCAGCAGCGCGGCCTCGATCCTCTGCTCCACGATGGTCCGCAGCAGCAAATCCGGTGCGGTGTCGCGCACGATGACGACGGTCGATCCGGCCTGCATGGCCCAGATCGGCCATCCGGCACCCCCGATGTGGAACATCGGCAAGCAGCCCAGCGCTCGTCCGCCTTCGCGCATTTCCGGCATCTCGATCGCCAGGCAAAGCCCAGTATTGAGCACGTTCCAGCCGGTCAGCATCGCCCCCTTGGGAAGGCCGGTCGTGCCCGAGGTGCAGAACTGCCAGGTCACCGCGCCGTCCACGTCGCGCATCGGATCCTTGCCGCCGCGCGGCAGGTCTTCGAACCTCATCGTCGGCGCGTTAAGGCCGACGCCGTGCGCGGCGAACTCGCCGCCGGCGATGGTCAGCTGCGGTTTGATGTCGTCGATGATCTCTTTCACCTCGCGCGGCGTGAGCCGCCAGTTGAGCGGCGCCGCGACCAGTCCGGCCTTGTCGAGAGCGAACAGCAATTCGATAAAAACGGCGCTGTTCTTGTCGATAATGGCGACGCGGTCGCCCGGCGCGAGGCCGAGCCGCTCAACCAGGGCCGCGGCGAGCTGCGAACTCGATTCGTCGAGTTCGCCGAAGCTCTGCGACTTTCCCTCGAACCAGACAGCCGGCAGCGACGGATGGCGCCGCGCCCGCCAACGAAGCAGCTCCGCGATCGTTCGCATGCGATCGATCTCCTCTCCACACGGCCGCGGCTCAGCCCAACGCGTTCATGATCTTCTGCGGCGAGACCGCAGCGCGCTCGTGCTCGACGACCGCGACGGTACGCTCGCCGTCCTCGATGCGAACCGAGAATTTGAAGCGGTTTCTTTCCCGCTTCACCAGCGCCGCCTTGATCAACAATTCGGCGCCCACTTTGCTCGGACCGAGATGATCGATGACCACCCGGCTGCCGACCGTGATCTGCCCCGGCTCGAGCAGATCTTGCACCAGCCGACCGCAGGCCATCTCGGCGACCGCGACCAGGTACGGCGTCGCCGCCACCGGCGGCATGCCCGGAACGAGCGCCGCGACCGTGTACTTCGCCGCGACGATCACCCGCGTCGCCGAGCCGCGTTCGGGCGGCGGAGTGCCGGCGGCGGACGTTTCGGAAGCACTCATCGCCGCACCGTCACGTTATTCTCCCGCTTCGCGGAGGAGGATATAAGCCCGAGCCGAGCATCCGCCGTCCGGTGCGCGCGCCGACCGGCGTCACATGCGCCGGCTCGCGGGTTTCCAGCTCTGTTCGAGATTGTCGATGAGCCTCGGGTCATAGAGGCACAAGCACTGCTGCCGGCTGTAGGTCGCCATGTAGCGGCGATAGACCGATAACGGCTCCTGCCCGACCCGCAGCGCCCTGCGGTTGCCGACCGTGCTCGTCATTCCGGCGCGCACCAATTGCAGGGCGTTCCTTTCAATTGCCGCGTCCATTTGCTCCGTGGGCACGACCTCGTCGCAGATCATCTGCCCCTCCGGCGTGTCGGCATGGAAGGCGCGCTCGAAGAAGATGCCCTCGCGCGCGAGCTTGATGCCGACGAGCCGCGGCAGCCGCAGATTGGCAGCGCCGGGGATGAATCCCTCCTTGCTCGCCGGAAGGTTGAAGTAGGAACCGGGTTCGGCGAGCACGCGGTCCATGACGCAAAGGAGCTGGCAGCCGCCGCCGATGGCAAATGCCTCGACCGCCGCCACCCACGGCTTCTCAACGAAATCCTCGAGCTGATCGTCGCAGGCGTCGGAGCGCCAATGCCCGCGATACATCTTGCTCAGGAGCCCCAGCTCGCGCTCGATCAAGAATTCGATGAACGAAATCTGGCCGTAATAAAGATGCGTGAGGTTGATGCCGGCATCGAAGACATGACGGCCGACATATTTCGGATGCTGCACGATTCCACCGCGCAACACGCCGACTTCGATCGCGTCATCGAGCAGCACGAGATCGACCGCGATTTCCGTGGCAACGGTGGTGGCGTCGCTTTCGGCGTTGAGGAATTTGGGATTGGTCATGGTGACGTGGCCAACCTTGCCTCTGCGTTCGACTGTCGCCTCGCCGAGGTCGGCAAATCCGCTGCGGCGGAATTCGGCGAGGCGTTCCAGCGCCTCGCGCTTCGGCTTGAGCATGGCGTGCAGGAGATGCGTGCCGCATCGCCGGTCGGCGAGAACGCGGGCGATGAACAGGCCCTGATCGATCTCGTAGCCTTCCTTGGCGCTTTGCCGCATCAGCGCCCGTTCGGCGTCGAGCCGCTGGCGCGTCGGCAGCAGGTCCGGATAACGGCTCGCGACTGCCGCGGCCAATTCGGAGACGCGCAACGCGCGCGCGCCGCCACCGGTCATCTCGTCGTAGATGGCGACGGCGTGGCGGCGGAAGAAACGGTCCTTGACGTCGCGGGCGCTCGCCTTGAGCGCCTCCGCCTCGGTGCGCCGTTCGCCTTTGCGCTCGGCCTTCGGACCGAAAGATTGCACGGCCGCCTCGACGCCGGCGGCGTAGGCGCTGGCGGCCTCGGCGTCGCGCGACAGCGAAGCGCCGAAGGCCGGCTCGTCGGGGATGGAGCGGACGGCAAGATGCTGCACGATAACCTCCCTGGTATTGGCCGCAGCATAGCAAGAGCCACGTTCTTTCTTGAAGTAGCTCGCAGGTGTAGCGGCCGTGCCGCATCCGGTAAAAGGGCGGCTCACGACCGCAAATTGGGGTGGGTCAAGCTGTGCGCGACCGCGGTGATTGAGGCGATTTCACTTATCGGTCTCGCCGATCTTGCATGTCGGGAATCGTAGCGCACGGTCGATTCCCCTCATTGGGCTAAGGCCCATGACCGAGGGAAAGGTCTGCGGCCATTGCAGCGCAAAAATCGGGCGCGTCGAAAAGCCTATTTATGGGAAAGCTTTTGTAATTACTATAAAGTGCATATTTATTCCGGGCGACATGCGCGGCGGCGCATAATGGCCCATATGATGGAGAGCGCCCGGATGTCCACACTACATCAAGGAAGTCGCAATCGGGACCGGACTCCTTGGGATGAGGGAATCGCGCTTCAGTGCATCCGAGAGCACCTGGATCGCGAGGGACCGCTTCTGCCTATTCTGCACGCGATTCAGGAGCAATTCGGCTATATCGATGAAGCCGCCGAGCCGTTGATTGCGAAGACTTTGAACGTCACGCGCGCCGAGGTTCACGGCGTCGTCACCTTTTATCACGACTTCCGCCGCGAGCCCGCGGGCCGACACGTGCTCAAACTCTGTCGTGCCGAGGCGTGTCAGGCTGCCGGGGGTGATCGGCTGGCCCGCCACGCCGAAACCCGGCTTGGCTTATCGATGGGACGCACTGCGCCCGACGGCAGCGTCACCCTCGAACCGGTTTATTGCCTCGGCTTGTGCGCCCTGGCGCCCTCGGCAATGCTGGATGGCCGGGTTGTCGGCCGGCTCGATGAAGGGCGTCTCGAGACCTTGCTGACGGAGGCGCAGCAATGATGCTGCGACTGTTCATACCGATCGATGCCGGGGCCTTGGCGGTCGGCGCCGAGGAGGTGGCGGCCGCGATTCGCACGGCGGCGGCCCGGCGGAACGTCGCGGTGGAGATCGTGCGCACCGGCTCGCGCGGGCTTTACTGGCTCGAGCCCATGGTGGAAGTCGAAACGCCGGCCGGTCGTATCGCCTATGGCCCGGTCGCGCCGAGCGATGCCGAAAACCTCTTGGGCGCCATCCTCGGCAACGGCGCGCATCCGTTGCGGCTTGGCCCGACGGGGGAGATTCCCTGGCTCAAACGGCAGACGCGGCTCACTTTCGCGCGTTGCGGCGTCGTCGATCCGCGCTCGCTCGAAGATTATCGTGCGCACGAGGGATGTCGAGGCGTGCAACGTGCGCTCTCGCTCGGTCCGCAGGCGACCGTCGATGAGGTCGTGCAATCGGGCCTGCGCGGACGCGGCGGCGCCGGATTCCCGACCGGCATCAAGTGGCGCACGGTCGCGCAGACCGAGGCGCCGCAGAAATACATCATCTGCAACGCCGACGAGGGCGACAGCGGCACTTTTGCCGACCGCATAATCATGGAGGGCGATCCCTTCGTGCTGATCGAAGGAATGGCGATTGCCGGCATCGCCGTCGGAGCGACCAAGGGTTATGTCTACATCCGCTCCGAATATCCACACTCGGCCGCCACCATGGAGGCGGCGATTGCCGCGGCGCGGCGCGGCGGACTGCTCGGGAACCGGATCGCCGATTCATCCTACGCCTTCGACATGGAGGTGCGGGTCGGCGCCGGCGCCTATGTCTGCGGCGAGGAAACTTCGCTGCTCGACAGTCTCGAAGGAAAGCGCGGGGTTGTCCGCGCCAAGCCGCCGCTGCCGGCGCATAAGGGCTTGTTCGGCCGCCCGACGGTCATCAACAACGTGCTGTCGTTCGCCTCGGTGCCGATCATCCTGGACAAGGGCGGCGCCTTCTATCGCGATTTCGGCATGGGCAAGTCGCGCGGTACCATGCCGATCCAGCTCGCCGGCAACATCAAGCACGGCGGCCTGTTCGAGACCGCCTTCGGCATCACGCTGGGCGAACTGGTCGACGACATCGGCGGCGGCACGCGCAGCGGCCGCCCGGTCCGCGCGGTGCAGGTCGGCGGCCCGCTCGGCGCCTATTTTCCGCGCGCGCTGTTCGATACGCCTTTCGACTACGAGGCCTTTGCCGCGCGCGAAGGCCTGATCGGCCATGGCGGCATCGTGGTATTCGATGATACCGTGGACATGGCCAAGCAGGCGCGCTTCGCCATGGAATTCTGCGCCATCGAATCGTGCGGCAAGTGCACGCCGTGTCGGGTCGGCTCGATCCGCGGCATGGAGGTCATCGACCGCATCATCCGCGGCGAGAACCGCGCCGCCAATACGGCGCTCTTGGAGGACCTTTGCCATACGCTCAAGTTCGGGTCGCTGTGCGCGCTCGGCGGCTTCACGCCCTATCCGGTGATGAGCGCGCTGACCCATTTCCCCGAAGATTTTGCGGCGCCACCGCGCCTGCAGGCCGCTGAATAGGAGACGCGCTATGTCGCTCATCCAAGAATCTCCCGTCACGCGCACGCTGGTGCAAGAGGTCGATTACGGCACACCGCGCTCAAAGGCGGAGAGGACGGTCACGCTGTCGATCGACGGCAGACAAATCTCGGTGCCCGAAGGCACCTCGATCATGCGCGCGGCGATGGAGACCGGGATCGAGATTCCGAAGCTTTGCGCGACCGACATGCTCGAAGCGTTTGGTTCCTGCCGGCTGTGCCTGGTCGAGATCGAAGGCCGCGCCGGCACGCCGGCGTCCTGCACCACGCCGGTCGCCGACGGCATGGTGGTGCACACCAAGAGCGAGCGCCTCGACCGCATTCGCAAAGGGGTCATGGAGCTCTATGTCTCCGACCATGCGGTGGATTCGCTCGACCGCACCAAGCACCCCGACGTCGATCTCTTGGAAACGGCGGCGGCGGTCGGGCTTGAGGACGTGCGCTACGGCTTCGACGGCGCACGCCACCGCAATCCCGGCATCGACGAGTCCAATCCCTATTTCACCTTCGATCCGGCCAAGTGCATCGTGTGCTCGCGCTGCGTGCGCGCCTGCGAGGAGGTGCAGGGCACCTTCGCGCTGACGGTCTCCGGCCGCGGTTTCGATTCCATCATCGCCGCCGGAATGGAGGAGAAATTCATCGAATCCGAGTGCGTCTCCTGCGGCGCCTGCGTCCAGGCCTGTCCGACCGGCTCGCTGATCGAGAAGGCGGTGATCGAGCAAGGCAAGCCGGAATGGTCCGCGGTCACGACGTGCGGTTATTGCGGCGTGGGTTGCGCCTTCAAGGCGGAAATGCGCGGCGACCAGGTGGTACGCATGGTGCCGTACAAGGACGGCAAAGCGAACCGCGGCCATTCCTGTGTCAAGGGGCGCTTCGCCTGGGGTTACGCCAATCACAAGGAGCGCATCCTCAAGCCGATGCTGCGCGAGAAGATCACCGAACCGTGGCGCGAAGTGTCGTGGGAGGAAGCGATCGCCCGCGTCGCCTCGGAATTCAAGCGCATCCAGGCGAAATACGGCCGCAGTTCGATCGGCGCCATCACCTCCTCGCGCTGCACCGACGAGGAGACCTTCCTGGTCCAGAAACTCGTGCGCGCGGCCTTCGGCAACAACAATGTCGACACCTGTGCCCGCGTCTGCCATTCGCCGACCGGCTATGGCTTAAGCACCACATTCGGCACCTCGGCCGGTACCCAGGATTTCGATTCCGTCGAGCACACCGACGTCGCTATCGTGATGGGGGCTAACCCGACCGACGCGCATCCGGTGTTCGCCTCACGCCTGAAGAAGCGGTTGCGGCAAGGCGCCAAGCTCATCGTCATCGATCCGCGGCGCATCGATCTCGTGCGCTCACCGCACATCGAAGCGGCCTATCACCTGCCGATCCTGCCCGGCACCAACGTCGCCATCCTCACCGCGCTCGCTCACGTCATCGTGACCGAAGGCCTGGTCAAGGAGCAGTTCGTGCGCGAGCGCTGCGAATGGGACGCCTTCCAGGATTGGGCGGCCTTCGTCGCCGAGGAACGCAACAGCCCCGAGGCGGTCGCCAAGGCGACCGGCGTTCCCGCCGAGGATATCCGCGGCGCGGCGCGGCTCTACGCCACCGGCGGCAACGGCGCGATCTATTACGGCCTCGGCGTCACCGAGCACAGCCAGGGCTCGACCGCGGTCATGGCGCTGGCCAATCTTGCCATGGCGACGGCAAACATCGGCCGGCCCGGCGTCGGCGTGAACCCGATGCGCGGCCAGAACAACGTCCAGGGCTCCTGCGACATGGGCTCGTTCCCGCACGAGTTCTCCGGCTATCGCCATATCGCCAACGACGCTGTGCGCGCCATGTTCGAGGCGGCATGGGGCAAAACGCTCGACAACGAGCCCGGGCTGCGCATCAACAACATGCTCGATGCGGCCTGCGACGGCTCGTTCAAGGCGCTCTATATCCAGGGCGAGGACATCTTGCAGTCCGACCCCAACACGCACCACGTGGCCGCCGGCCTCGCCGCGATGGAATGCGCCGTCGTGCAGGACCTGTTCCTGAACGAAACCGCCAATTACGCGCATGTGTTCCTGCCCGGCTCGACCTTCCTGGAAAAGGACGGGACCTACATCAACGCCGAACGCCGCATCCAGCTCGTGCGCAAGGTCATGGAGCCGAAGGCCGGCTATGCCGATTGGGAGATCACCTGCCTGATCAGCGAGGCCATGGGCTATCCCATGCGTTACAATCACCCGTCCGAGATCATGGATGAGATCGCCCGACTGACGCCGACCTTTGCCGGCGTGTCGTTCAAACGCATTGAGGAACTCGGATCGATTCAGTGGCCATGCAACGAAAAGGCCCCGGAGGGCACGCCGGTCATGCACATGAACGGCTTCGTGCGCGGCAAGGGCAGGTTCATGGTCACCGAATATATCGCGACCGACGAGAAAGTCGGCCCGCGCTATCCGCTGTTGCTCACCACCGGTCGCATTCTCAGCCAGTACAATGTCGGCGCGCAGACCCGGCGCACCGCCAATGTCGTGTGGCACGACGAAGACCGGCTGGAGATTCATCCGCACGACGCCGAACAGCGCGGCATCCGCGACGGCGATTGGGTGAAGCTCGCGAGCCGCGCCGGCGAGACCACGCTGCGCGCTCTCATCACCGAGCGCGTGGCGCCGGGCGTCGTCTACACGACGTTCCACCACCCGAACACGCAAGCCAACGTCGTCACCACCGAGTATGCCGACTGGGCGACCAGTTGTCCCGAATACAAGGTGACCGCGGTTCAAATCTCGCCCTCGAACGGCCCGACGGAATGGCAGGAGCAATACAATGAGCTCGTGCGCAAGAGCCGTCGCGTCGCCGCGACCGTGGAGGCGGCGGAGTAACGGCATGGGAGAGCCGACGAAGGCGGTCGCCTGCTCGGTTTGGCGTCATCAAGGTTCAACCGCCGGCAAGCGCACCATCCCCGAAGAAACCGCCATCGCCTTCATCTATGAGGGCGGCTCCTATGCGGTCATGATGGCGACGCCGCAGGACCTTGAGGATTTTGCGTTCGGCTTCAGCGTCACCGAGGGTCTTGTTTCCTCGCCGGAGGACATACGTCAGCTCGACATCATCGAGCACGATACCGGAATCGAGCTGCGCATGTGGCTCGCCGAGCCGCGCGCGTCCGCCTTGAGCGAGCGGCGCCGTTATCTCGCCGGGCCGACCGGTTGCGGCCTGTGCGGTATCGACAGCCTCGATGAAGCCGTGCGTCCGGCGCGGCGCGTTGGCGAGGGAACGACCTTCGCGCCGAACGAGATCATGCTGGCGCTCGCTGCGCTCGCTCCGCGCCAGGAGCTCAACCGGCAAACCCGAGCGGTTCATGCCGCGGCATTTTGGCAGCCGGGCGCCGGCCTCCTCGCCGTGCGCGAAGACGTCGGCCGGCACAACGCGCTCGACAAGCTCGCCGGCGCGCTGGCGCGCGACCGCGTGCCCGGCCACGGCGGCATGGTGCTGCTCACCAGCCGCGTATCGGTGGAGATGGTGCAGAAGACCGCCGCCATCGGCGCGCCGCTCATCGTCGCCGTCTCGGCGCCGACCGCACTCGCTTTGCGCACGGCGGACAGCGCCGGCATCACGCTCGTCGCAATCGCGCGCAGCGACGGCTTCGAAGTCTTCACCCATCCGCACCGCATCGGGAAAGAACCCGGCAAAGAAGCTGTGATCAATGTCGCCTGACAAGCTCGTCTACATGGCCAATCAGATCGGCAGGTTCTTCGTGAGCCAGGGGCGGGAGAAAGCCGCGGCTGGGACGGCCGACCACATCAGGAAATTCTGGGATCCGCGGATGCGGACCGCGATCGTTGCGCATCTCAAGGCGGGCGGCGCCGGATTGGATCCGATCGTCCGCCTGGCGCTGGAACGTCTACCGGAAGCCAAGCCCGAAGCGGGCCGGCAGCAAGGACGCCTACAATAAACCGGGCACTTTCCCTCGATCCATTCGGCAATCACAACGCTTGATCGGGCCGGCGATTGATTGCCGGTTCTTCATCGGCCGTCGGTCGCGTTGATGTCAACGGCGGACGAGCGCATTGCAAAGGACCCGACGTAGTATGCGTCATGCCCGTTGTTTATGGATCGACCGCATGCCCCTTGACGAGGGCCGAATGATCGGCGTGACTGCAACGACGCGGGGAAATCGACCATGGCCGGCACGCATCTTTCCATCCGTATCGATCTCGCTTCCGGCGACCGCATCGGCCCGGGCAAGATCGCGCTTCTGGAGGCGATTCGCGCGACCGGATCGATCTCCGCGGCGGCGCGCTCGCTCGGAATGTCCTACCGCCGCGCCTGGCTCCTCGTCGAACAACTCAATTGCACGCTGTGCGAGCCCGTGGTGACCGCGGAGACCGGCGGCCCCGGTGGCGGAGGCGCGGTGGTCACTCCCGTCGGCGAACGGGTGGTTGGCCTTTATCGCGCCATCGAAGTGCAGGCGCGGACCGCGGCCGGAGGAGAATTCCGTGCGATCGGAAAACTCATTCGCCACGCCAAGGACGCGGGCTGAGCCGCGCCGCGGCCCGGCGGTGCATGACGAGGTGGAGCGGGAGCAATCATGGCCGATCCTGTCGTCGTAACGGATGCTGGTGCCGTCCGCGTCATCCGCATGAACCGTCCGGAGAAGAAGAACGCGCTGACGCTGACGATGTATGGTGAAATGACCCGGGCGCTGCGTGAAGCCGATTCCAGGAGCGCGATCCGCTGCGTCATGTTCGCTGGCGCGCCTGGCGCATTTTGCGCCGGCAACGACATCGCCGATTTTCTCGAAGCGGCCGAAGGCGGCGGCCTTGATCCGCGCGCGTTTGAGTTCCTCAAGGCGCTGGCGCGCGGCCAAAAGCCGCTGGTCGCCGCTGTCGGCGGCGTCGCCGTCGGCATCGGCACGACCATGCTGCTGCACTGCGATTACGTCGTCGCCGCAGCCGATGCGACGCTTTCTACGCCGTTCTTGAAGCTCGCGCTCATTCCGGAAGCGGCGTCGACATTGCTCGCACCGATGCGCATGGGCTATGCGCGGGCGTTTTCGATGCTGGTCATGGGCCGCCCGCTCTCCGCCGCTGAGGCAAAGGATGCGGGACTGGTCAACACGGTAGTCGACGCCGCCGCGGTCGAGCAGGTTGCATTGGCGGCGGCGCGCGCGCTGATGCGCGGCCATGGCGAAGACGCCATCAGGCGGATCGACATTGAGGGAAAGCACTTCAAAGAGCTGTTGCAATCCGACGCGGCGCGGGCGGCATTCCAGGCCTTCCTTGCGCGCAAGAAATGAGGGCGAGGATGTCTCTTGCCGGAAAGACCCTGTTCATCACCGGCGCTTCGCGCGGCATCGGGCTGGCGCTCGGACTGCGCGCCGCCCGCGACGGCGCCAACGTCGCTATCGCCGCGAAGACCGTGGAACCGCATCCGAAGCTGTCCGGCACCATCTACTCCGCCGCCGAAGAGATCGAGCGCGCCGGCGGCAAGGCCTTGCCGCTCGTGGTCGACGTCCGCGACGAGGCGATGGTGAAGGAGGCGCTGGCCAAGACCGCGGCGCGGTTCGGCGGCATCGACATCGTCGTCAACAATGCGAGCGCGATTTCGCTGACGCCGGTCGCCGATACCGACATGAAGCGCTTCGACCTCATGCACCAGATCAACGCGCGCGGCACCTTCGTGGTGTCGAAATGGGCGATCCCGCATCTCGAGAAGGCGGCGAACCCGCACATTCTCATGATCTCGCCGCCGCTCGACATGAAGGAGAAGTGGTTCGCCGCGCACACCGCTTATACGATGGCCAAGTTCGGCATGAGCCTGGTCGTGCTTGGGCTCGCCGGCGAGCTTCGCGGCAAGGGGATCGCCGTCAACGCGCTGTGGCCGCGCACGGTCATCGCCACGGCGGCGGTGCAGAACCTGCTCGGAGGCGAGGCGATGATGCGCCAATCGCGCAAGCCCGAGATCATGGCCGACGCCGCCTATATCCTGTTCTGCAAGCCGGCGCGCGGAATCACCGGACGCTTTCTCATCGACGACAGTTTTTTGGCCGCAAACGGCGTCGACGATTTCGACCGGTATCGCGTCGATCCGACGCAACGCCTGGCGCCGGACTTCTTCGTGCCGGACGACATCCCGCCGCCGACGGGCGTCAGCCTCGAAGCTTCGGCGCACTGATGGTGTTTGGCGTCGCGCCGCCCGACGTCATTGCTGCCGGCAACGACCGATGGAATTAGCGCAATTCGGCGGTATGCGTCGGATAGGTCACAGTCGACATGAATACGATCGCGCTGCCGCTGAAATGGTCGGGCGTGAGACCGAGCTGCGGATCGCCGGAGAATGTCATCATCACCGCATTGGTTGGCTTGACCATGAGCGCCGCCAAGGACCGGAAGTCGCGCCGGCCGAGCGCGGTGACGGTGAGGAAGCGGCGCACGCTCGGCGACATCATGACCGCACGCAACCATGGATCGTCGACACGCACGTCTTCGGCGTCGGCCGAGATGGCCTTATTGGCGACGGTGAAAATGGCGGAGGCCGGCCGCCCCTCGATGCGTTTCACCGCGATCGTTATTCCGTTCTCGCCGCTTGGCACGGCGAGCGTGCGCACCAAAGCGGCGCGCGGCTGCGCGGCGCCGCTTCTCGCGGCGGTCAGAACGGCACGCGGCGATTCTTCGCGGCCCACCTGTTCCGCATAGGCGAGCGCTAGCTCGATCGGAACGCGATCGTTACGAACGTCGTGAAATGGGCCGAGGGAGCCGGTGGTATCGGCACTGGCGCCCGCATCATCTCTCCGCGGCGGTGGTGCAACGGCGGCAAGCGCGTTGGCGGAAGCAGAAGGCGGGCGGCTCGCGGTCGTGCCATCGGGCGGGCCCTGCCAGTAACCGCGGGCCACGATGATTTGGCTCGGCGTGAGCGCCGCGGCCGCCGCCGCCCCGGCCCGGCTCATGGCGCGCGCCTTCGCTGCGGCCTGGACGAGTTTCGACTTCTCGGCCGTGAGCTTGTCCTCGGCGCGTTCGACGAACGCGACGACGGCCGCCTTCGCCCGCTTGCGCAGTGGCTCGGTTGCCGCCGGCGTCGGTACGCTCGCTGCGCGCGCTGCCGGCGCGTCCGCGTCGTCATCCTCGTCCTCGTCGTGTCTGCGGAAGCCGAACAGCCTCGCCAACAGGTTCTTGCTCCGATGCTCGACGCGGGCGGCGGCGACGTCGATCCCGACGCGGCGCGCTGCTTCGAGCGACATGTTTGAGGGCATGCTGCTGCCGCGCTTCTCGATATCGGCGAGCGCCAATGCGTAACCCGGAAGCGGGCGGCCATCGCTCGGGATATGGACGGTGCGCCCATCCGGGAAGATGCGCACCAATTGCTCGCGCGTCATGCGCGGCCAGTGCCGCACGCCGCCGGTATCCATGTGCACGAAAGGCGAGCCCGAGGTCGGATAGAAGCCGACGCCGCCGCGCTGCAGGCGTAGTCCGATGACACGAAGTTCTTCGAGCGGCACGCCGGGAATGAAGAAATCCATCGCCCGGCCGAGAATGTGCTGGCTGAAGCGGGCGACGCCGTGGCTGCGGCGGCGAAGCATGGCGTTGGTTTCCGGCGAGCGGTAGCCGCACACGACCCAGACCGGCTCATGCGATCCCGTTTCCCGATGCACCTCCCAAATCAGATCGATGAGGTGCGGGTCCATGCGGGTTTCCTGCCCGCGCCGCCAGTCGCGCAGGAACCAGTTGAGCTTCTCCAGCGCGGCCTCGTCGTACTGGCCGTTGCGCTTGTAGGTGACGGTGATGTCTTCGTTGGTGTGGATGTGATGGAGCGAGATGGTGCGGGTGTCGCCGTCGGCGGCTGCGGTCTGCAGCATTCTCGAGCCGAGCAGAAGAACACAGACCGCAAGAGCGCACGTACAGCCGGCGCGCGCCATGGATAGACCAAAGATTTTCAGGCGCGCCCCACCACCAAGCACTGGCGATCTCGTGTTGACACGGTGACCCGACATCACCCGCTACGGCCGCCGCGCCGCGGCGAATATGCCTAACGCCGTGTTAAAATGGGAGGGTTAACGCAAACTTATGGAACCCACCCCCGACCGGAATAGAAGTACCGTCATAGTATGGCAAAATCTGGCCCTCGTTACCATAC
>JASHRY010000050.1 GCA_030037105.1 Xanthobacteraceae bacterium | reverse complement strand
CATGCCGCCGAGCGGGGCGGCGAGACCTTCCTTGAGCGCATCGAAGACCGAATCGGCGTCGCCGCCGACCTTGAGGCTGTTGACGATGCTGCCGACCGAGCCGACCGTCTCGATGAGGCCCCAGAACGTGCCCAGGAGGCCGAGGAAAACGAGCAAGCCGGTGAGATAGCGGGAAATATCGCGCGCCTCGTCGAGCCGCGTCGCCAGCGAATCGAGAAAGGCGCGCATGGTCTGCGCCGAGATCGCAACGCGGCCGACCCGCTCGCCGCCGAGGATGGCGGCCATGGGCGCGAGCAGCGTCGGCTCGCGGGCGACGGCAAGGCCGGGATCGGCGCGGCGGAAGCTGTTGACCCACGAGACTTCCGGAAACAGTCGGATCACGCGCGCGAAGGACAGGATGATGCCGATGACAAGAACGCCGACGATCAGGCCGTTGAGCCAAGGATTGGCCATGAAGGCGGTGAGGATCTGACGCTGGAGCACGAAAGCGATCAAGGCGCACAGGATCAGGAACACCAGCATCCGGATGAGGAAGATGCGGGGCGAGGCCAGCTTGACGTGATCGAAGTCGCTCGCCATCGGGTCACGATAACGCTGTGGAGTCGGAACATAATGGCACAGCGCAGGCGGAAGAAAAATGCATGTTTCACCGGCGGGTCTGCGCTTGTGCGCGGCGGACCTGCGCGGGCGTTTACGGCAGGTTGATGGCGGACGCGACGGCCGCTTATGAAGATTCCGGTTCCCCGACGGCTTCCTTTCCGGCCTCCTTGAGCAGCCGGATAAGCCCGCGGTGCATGGTCTCGTTGCCGGCCGCGACGTGGCCCTTCGTCAACACCGCCTCACCGCCGTCGAGGTCGCTGACAAATCCGCCGGCTTCACGCACCAAGAGGATGCCGGCAGCGAGATCCCACGGCGAAAGATTGCGCTCCCAATAGGCATCGAAGCGTCCGGCAGCGACCCAGGCCAGGTCGAGCGTGGCGGCGCCGAAGCGGCGCAGGCCGGCGAAGTGGCGTTGCGCGGCGGCGATCTCCTTGCGCGCGAGGACGAGGTCGCCGCGCCCGAAATGCGGCAGTCCGCAGGCGACGATGGAGTCGGCGGACGTAAGCCGTGCGGCGACGCGGATGCGCCGATCGTTGAGAAAAGCGCCCTTGCCGCGCTCGGCGATGAACAGTTCGTCGTTGGCGGGATTGTAGGTGAGCCCGGCGACAATAGCGCCGTTGCGCTCGAGCGCGATCGAGACCGCAAAGTGCGGGATGCCGTGGAGGAAATTGGTCGTGCCGTCGAGCGGATCGACGATCCACCGATGCGTCTTGTCGGCGCCGGCGCGCACGCCGCCTTCCTCGCCGAGAAAGCCGTAATCCGGCCGTGCGTTGGCGAGCTCCGCGCGCACGATCTCCTCGGCCCGTCGGTCGGCGGCGGTCACGAAATCGCCCGGTCCCTTCTTGGAGACCTGCAGGTTTTCGATTTCGCCGAGATCGCGCTTGAGGTTGCGGCCGGCGCGGTAGGCGGCCTTGATCATGACGTTGAGCACGGCGGAGTGCGGCATGGCAGCCTGCCGTAAGTGGGAAGCAGCGGGCCCGTCAAGTCCGCCGCATTTGATTTTCTCTTATGAAGTGGGGGAGGGGGAAAGGACATCCTCCTCGCGTCCAACCCATCCCGCGAAATTACTGCGGCGCCAGCGCACGACGAACGACAAGCGCCGCCACGACGAGAATAGCGGCAAAGCCGACCGGGAATTTCACGAACAAAAAGATCGCGATCAACAGGCAGGCCACGCCGATGCCGGCCAATTCATGCGCCAGGAATCCGCGCGCACGGCCAAGGTGAATGAGGAAGGCAAGCGGCACCGCCAGAACCGCAAGATCGTAAGTGTAGAGGTATGGGGTCGCCAGCAAGGCTCCGGTGCCTGCCGCCGCGGCCTTGACCTCGTGTGCGGCGCGGCTCTTCCAGAGTACGGCAATTGCCGCCGCCGCGACCAGCGCCACAACGGCTTGCACGGTCCAGGCCAATTGCTCGCTGCCGCCGAGCGTGCGGACAAGCCCGAATGCGGTCTGCAGCTTATTGAAGCCGGCCAGGCCGTCGGCGAGGAAGGCTTGCGAGGCGTGGCCGATATTGACGATGAAGGCGTGCCAGCTCTCGCTGCCGAACGCGACCCACGACGCAGTCGCCATCGCCGCCGCAACGATGCCCGCGGTGAAGAAAACGCGCCAGTATCCACCGGCTGCAAGCGCGATCGGAAACAACAGACCGAGATGCGGCTTGTAGGTGAGCAGGCCGAGCAGTAGGCCGGCTAACAAAGGCCGCCGCTCGATGGAAATGAGCGTGCCGCCGATCAGCCCGGCGCTGAGGAAACCGTTCTGCCCAACAAAGAAGTTCGCCAGCACGGCGGGGAACGCGGCCGCGAGCAAATAGCCGACGCGATCGCCGATGATCGCGCGGATGGCGGCGACATAGATCGGGAAGGTGCCGAAGGCCCAGACCACATAGGCGACCGCATAAGGCAAGAGCGAAAGCGCGGCGGCGACGAACAGAAATGTCGGCGGATAGTGCCAGCCGAAATAGCCGTCGAACGGATGGCCGAGCGCGCTCTCCTCGGCCGCCTTGTGAATTGTCCAGTCGTAGGCTGCCACGGCGTGGCCCGCGAGCGTCAATCGTCCGGCGGCCCAGACATTGACGAAGTCGGTTGGGACGCCGGTGCCGTCCGGCGCCATCAGCCAAGTGCCGTTGACATAGGAGGCGGCGAGAAAAACGATGTGCGAGACAATGAGAGCGAAGCAGACGGATTGCACCAGCCGCGGCAGCGACGCGCCGGCGGCGGAGCCGCACTCAGGGGTCATCTCAAAGAGGGCCATGGGCGGGTGCGCCTCGCGTGTGGACGACCGCGATGTCGTCTGCATAGACACGCCGCCACCCAGGCAGCCGATCGAGCAGGGCTACCGCCGGAGTGGTCGGCGTCAGCAGCGTCGTCCTGATGTGGTATTCGTCGAGCAGACGCAGGAAACCGGGAAGGTCATCCAGGCTTACCGCGCGCTGATAGCGCAGCATGAAGGCCGCGCCATAGAGCTCCGTCCTGCCGTCGACGAAAGGTGCAATTCCGACGAAATCGAGATAGCCGCCGAACCCGTAGTCGTTAAGAATCGGACCGCCGCTCGCTGCAAGCGCGTTGACGGCGTGAGCCGGTGTGATGTTGGCGGCGGGCGCGATGTTATTGCGGGCCGCGATCGCGCCGGTGATGGCTGCGGCCAGCAGCACGCTGGATGTAGCTGGAAACCATGGCCGAGCGCGCAGTTGCGGCAAACCGTTATTCACGGCGATCGCGCTGAATTGCTCGGCCAGCGCGCGCGCCAGGAATATTGGCGCCAGCATCCCAAGTAAATCGGCATGCCGCGACTGCGATAGGCTCAGATGCAGGATAGTGAGCAGCATGACAATACGGAACGGCGGCAATCGCACGCCGCGCAGCAGCGCGACACCGAATCCCGCCAGCACGATGATCTCGTAGAAGCTGAGCTTGCTGAAATCCTGCGGCCGCCATTCGATGATGATCGACAACGCCGGGCCAAGCGCCAAAGTGCGAAACGCCGCCAGGATTATCTCTGGTCCGTAGGGGTTGAGGCAGGCGGCGCCAAGCGCAAGCATGCCGAATACGGCCCAGCGCTTGCCGGCGCGCAGGCGTTGCGATGCGGGCGCGACCCAGATCGCCTCACTGGCCATAAGCCCGATCATCGCCAACCCGAAGATGAAGCTGCCGTGCAAGTTGGCCCATAGCGTCATGAGCGGCAGCAGCCACCAAGGTGGCTCACGGCGGGCGTCCAGAGACCGGATCAACTCGGCGATCCACGTCACCATCAGTGGTAACGCCAATACGTGCGGCCGCGCCAAGATATGCGGAGAGGTCAGCACGAGGCCGACCAGCGCTGCGATCATCGTGGGCACCGGCTGCCAGTACTTGAGCAGATAGCGCGCCAGTTGACCAAAGGCAGCGGCAACCGCGACCGCCGTCAGTGCCGCGACCGCGGTCCAGCCGCCGCGCCCATATGCGATTGCGTAGATCACTTGCGACAGCCACTCGGGCGCCACCCAGTGCGTGCCGCGCATGGTTTCCGAAAACGGATCGGTGGTCACGACCGCCCGGTGTTCGAGGATCAGACGGCCGAGCGCGATATGCCAATAGGTGTCGGGGTCGGCGAGCAGTCGGCCGCCGAGCGCCATGAGCAGCAGATAGACGGCGATGGCGACGAGCCACGGCAGGGCTGCCGGCACGTCAATGCCGCTTCTGATACCGATTGTTTGCTCGGACATGCCGGGCGCGCCTCGCTTGCGGTCGCGGCGAAGCTAGGCCCGGCGGCCTTGAAGAACCCTTAAGTTCGAGGAAAGTGCAGCCTGGGTCGGCGCCCTATCGTTTGATCAGCCTGAGGATGAACAGGAGGATCACCGCGCCGATAAAGGCGTTGATGATGGCGCCGATAATGCCGCCGCCGATCACGATCCCGATTTGCGGCAACAGCCATCCGGCAATGACGGCACCGATAATGCCGACAATGATGTCCCCGATGAGTCCGAAGCCGCCGCCCTTGACGACCATGCCGGCGAGCCAGCCGGCAATCGCGCCGATAATGAGCCATACAATGAGACTCTGCACGCCCATGATTTCCCCCCGATGTCCCGCCCGAGCCAAGGGCTGAACCTTATGTGCGCATGAAACGCCGCACCCGCACCCCCGGTTCACCATAAGGCTTCGAATGCGGCCTGTCAGCGTCGGTCGTCAGTTGCAACGACTTTTGCACGCCAAGTATTTGTTGCACTGCAACATCAACTGCGGCAGATTATCGATGCTTGCGGCGCTGCGATCTTCCGTGGTCGTTGATGCCGGTCGAGCTGAAAGTTTCGGAATTCGTCATGGCCGTCGCGCAGAAAAAAGCATCAGTGGCAGCGCTCAAGGACCTTTATGACATCGGCGAGGTGCCGCCGCTCGGTCACGTGCCGACGAACATGCACGCTTGGGCGATCCGCAAGGAGCGTCACGGCCCGCCGGAAAAATCGTTCCAACTCGAAGTGGTGCCGACTTGGCCCATCGCCGAGGACGAGGCGCTGGTCTACGTCATGGCCGGCGGCGTCAACTACAACGGCGTGTGGGCCGGGCTCGGCCTGCCGGTCTCGCCGCTCGACGTGCACAAGAACCCGTTCCATGTCGCCGGCTCCGATGCGTCCGGCATCGTCTGGGCCATCGGCTCGAAGGTCAGGCGCTGGAAGGTCGGTGACGAAGTCATCGTTCATTGCAACCAGGACGACGGCGACGACGAGGACTGCAATGGCGGCGATCCGCTGCTGTCGCCGTCGCAGCGCATCTGGGGCTACGAGACTCCGGACGGTTCGTTTGCGCAATTCTGCCGCGTGCAATCGCGCCAGCTCATGCAAAAACCCGCGCATCTTACCTGGGAAGAATCGGCCTGCTACACGCTCACGTTGGCGACCGCTTATCGCATGTTGTTCGGCCATCCGCCGCACACGCTCAAGCCCGGCGACAACGTCCTGGTCTGGGGCGCCTCGGGTGGCCTCGGCGTATTCGGCGTGCAGCTCGTCGCCGCCTCGGGAGGAAACGCCATCGGCGTCGTGTCCAACGCATCGAAATCGCAATACGTGTTCAATCTCGGCGCCAAGGGGGTCATCAACCGCAGCGAATTCAGGTGCTGGGGCGCCATGCCCAAGGTCGGCACGCCCGAATACGATTCCTGGGTGAAGGAGGCGCGCCGCTTCGGCAAGGCGATCTGGGACATCACCGGCAAGCGCGACGTCGACATCGTGTTCGAGCATCCGGGCGAGGCGACCTTCCCGGTCTCCTGCCTGGTGGTCAAGCGCGGCGGCATGGTGGTGTTCTGCGCCGGCACCTCGGGCTTCAATCTCACCTTCGACGCGCGCTACGTGTGGATGCGGCAGAAGCGGATACAGGGCTCGCACTTCGCGCATCTCAAGCAGGCGAGCGCCGCCAACCGGTTCGTGATCGATCGCCGCATCGATCCGTGCATGAGCGACGTGTTCCCGTGGGAGAAGATTCCCTACGCCCACGAATTGATGCGGGCGAACCGCCACAAGCCCGGCAACATGGCGGTGCTGGTCAATGCGCCGACCACCGGCTTGCGCAGCTTCGACGACGTGATCGAGGCGGCGCGATGAGGCCGATATTGGGGAAGCGGCGACAACGTTAAGGCGCGCCGGGCTCCTTCCACCATGCTATGGGTGGCCCCCGTCCCCGGTCGCGCGGGGGAGGATGTTGGAAGCGCCTGTTTCCCCCTCGCGCACGCGGGCGATCGCGGCGTTGAGTTCGCCGCCATAAATGAAGATCCAGGCGGTGAAATAAAGAAACACCAGCGCGATCATCGCCGAGGCGAGGCCGGCGTAATAGGTGACGTAGTTGCCGGCAAAATCCGCCAGATAACGGCCGAAGGCGAAGCCGCAGGCGAGCCAGAGGGCAAGCGTCGCCAAGATGCCGGGCCAGATTCGGGCGAGCCGCCGCCGTCCGGCCGGCAACCATATATGCAGGATCATCAAGGCCACCGCCAGGACGATGCCGGCGAGTACAAAACGCGCGAAATTGTAGTGCGATTCGAGCGGCTCGATCCAGGATACATAGCGCAGCGTCTCCTCGAACATGAGCGGACCGAGCACGACCAGAAAGGAGAGTGCCAGCAGCGCGGCGGCGGCGATGAGCACGTAGCCGATCGATTCGAGCCGCAGCAGCCACCAGCTTCGCCGCTCGTTCAGCCCGTAAGCGCGATTGAGGCCGATGCGCAGGCTTTCGATGCCGCTCGAGGAGAAATAGACCGCGAGCACGAAGCCGGCGGTGAGCACGTCGCCGCGCGCGGTGGTGAGCACGCGGTGAATCTCGCCGGTGATCGGGTCGGCGACCTGCCGCGGCCAGGCGGCGACGATCAGGCGGGCGACCTCGTCGGCAAGACCGGCGGAGCCGATGAAACCGGCGAGCGCCCCCACGACGATGAGAAAGGGAAACATCGCCATCAACACCGACAGCGCGATGTGGCTGGCGATTGCCCAGCCGTCATCGGCATTGAACCGATAGAAGGCGTCCATGGCGACGCGATAGCACAGGCGGATCGTGTTCAACGCGGAGCTCTCCACGACGGCACCGGGCCACGCGGATACGTCATTGCGCGGCGCGGGCGAAGTCCATCTCCAGTGCGCCCCCCGCCTCCGCAGAGGTAGGGGCCTGCTGCCTCCTCAACGCTTGTGCACGCAAAATCAAACGGCAAAATTGATGCGCAGACCGTGCGATGCAATGGGTGCACCTCCGATCTTAAGCAACGGCAACGCGTCGCCTGGACTGAGCGAAGTCGAAATCCGGGAACGCAATGCGGCTTCAAACGCCGTTACCGGGTCTCGCTGCACGCGACCCGGGCTATATTTTAGGCTATGCGGCCTGCACGTTGGCGAGGAAGCGGCGCACCTCGGTCTGCAGACTTTCGGCTTCGATCGAAAGCGCATCGGCGAGCGCCTTGACGTCAGCCGCCGTGGCGCGCGCGACGGTGCTGGTGTCGGCGACGCGGCTGATGACCTCGGCGCCGTTTCGCGCCTCGCACGAGGCGCGGTTGACCCCCTCGGCGATCGAGGTCACGGCATTGGTCTGCTCCTCGACGGTGGCGGCGACGGCCGAGGCGATCGTCGACATGTCGTGGATGATCGAAGAGACCTGCTCGATCGCCTGCGTCGCATCCGCCGTCGCCGACTGCATCGAACCGATCTGAGCCGCGATGTCCTCGGTCGCCCGCGCCGTTTGCGCCGCGAGCGATTTGACTTCGGAGGCGACGACAGCGAAGCCGCGGCCGGCCTCGCCGGCGCGCGCCGCCTCGATCGTGGCATTGAGCGCCAAAAGATTGGTCTGGCCGGCGATCGCCTGGATGAGCCCGATCACCTCGCCGATGCGGTTCGCGGCGTTGCCGAGTTCGGACATGGTCTTGACGGTGCGCTGCGATTCGGCAACGGCGCGGCTGGCGACGTCGGTCGATTTCGTCGTCTGCGCGGCGATCTCGCCGACCGATGCGGCCAACTCCTCGATCGAGGAGGCCACGGTGGTTACATTGACCGAGGCGGCGCCGACCCTGTCCTCGGCGTCGCGCGCCTGGGAGGAGACCGCGTCGGCGGCTTCATTGAGGCTGCTTGAAGCGTTTTCCAGCCGTCCGGCGGACTCGTGCAGCCGGGCCAGGGCCTGCTCCACCGAGGTACGGAATTGCCGGATCAAGGACGCGACCGCCTCGACGCGCTGCTCGCGCGCCGCATTCGCCTCGGTTTCCACCGCGGCCAGCCGCCCGCGCTCAATCATGGTGTCGCGGAAGACGATCACCGCACGAGCCATGGCGCCGATCTCGTCGTGCGCGTGAGTCTCGGGAATGGGCGCCGAGGTGTCGCCCGCGGCGAGTTGCGTCATCGCCTCCGCAAGTCCTTCCAGCGGAAACGTGATGCTGCGGCCGATGCGCCAGCTCAAGCCGAGACCGATCAGCACCGCCGCGCAGCCGATCGACAGAATGAAGTCTCGAATCTGCGTCCGCGAGACCGCCAGCGCGGTCGCTGCGGCGCGGGCACTGGACTGCGCCGTCTCGACGATGCGATCTGCCTCGGGCAGCAAGCGCTCGGTGTCGCGGCCGATCTGCTGCAGAAGCGGCTCGATGTGGTCGGTGGCGGCGACCCATTGCGCGAAAACCCGGTTATAGGTCTGGATCTGATCGTTCAGCCGCCGCTTCATCGAGGGGGCGCCATCGACCGATGCGAACAAGCTGTTGAAGTGCTTGATTTCGTCAACGAAATGCCGCTGTGCGGCCGGCGCATGCGTCAGGCGGTACTCGATCTCGTCGCGCCGCATGGTCAAGAGCGACATCAAGAGCTTGCTCGCGTCGACGTCGGCGACCCAGGACAAGTCCTCGTGGATGATCGTTTCGACCGCATTGCTTGCGGCGATGAGCTGCGCCGTGGTGCCCTCGGTTTCGTTGAAACCCAGCGATTTCTGCTCGCGCACCAGGGTGCCGAAACTCGTTTTGAGGTTTTCCACCGTGGTGCGCAACGGGGCGATCATGTCCTGCTGCGAAGCCGTGAGCGCGGCTGCAAGGCGGTCGAGACATTGCAGCGCCAGCGCCTCGCCCTCGGCAAAATTTCTGACCTGATCTTCGGAGGGATGCGCGACGAATTGGGTGGTGGCAGCGCGCATCAGCAAGAGCCCGGTCTTGAGATCGCGGCTTGCGTCGGCGACTTCGGTATTGCGGCGGACGCTGTCGAAGGCGGTGCCGAACTCGTCATCGCCACCAATGTAGGCGACGCCGATGCTGAGAAATCCGAAAACTGGAATGGCGGCGAGCGCAATGATGCGGGCGCGAACGGATAATTTGGAGAAAATATGCATTAGCGACCGAAGCGCCGGAAACGTGCTCGCCGCGACGTCGGCCGCGGTCCGCCGGCCAGCAAAACTTAAATTGGTTAAGATTTAGCAAGAATTCGGTCCGTCCGGATTGGCTTTTGTGCACTGCACGCATAAGGTTGACAGCAGTCCGGGTCGTCCGATCGAGCCTTGAGTCGCGCGCATGCCGCTTGCCGCATCCGCAGTGGTCGCTGGTGAAGACGTGATAAGCGCGCTTCGCCAAGCGGTTGGAGCCGTCGAATCCTTGTTCGCCGATGCCCGCCGCGCGGTCTCGGACCGGGTGACGGTCGCGGGTCGCCCGTCCTCGCGCCTGTTCAACCGCGAGCAACGCGCCACGCACGGGCTTGCCTGGCTCGCGACCTATATTGAGGCGCTGCGGCAGCTCGCGGATTATGCGCAACGCCTCGCGGGAACCGGCAATTTCGGCGAAATCGAGGGACTCCTCGTGCGCATCGGCGCCGGCGAATACCTGGCGCAGATCATGGGCGGCATTCCCATGAGCCAAAGCGAGATCGCGCGTCTTGCCGAACTTGGTCTCAACTCCGCGGCGGTGACGGCGCGCGTGATGCCGGCGATCGAGCATCTGATCGCCTCGGGCAATACCGCGCAAAATCGGGCGCGGCTTGCCGCGCTGATGCGGTCGCGGCAGGAGGCGACCGTCGGCGCCTGCGGCCTTGACGAGACGCTCGACGCGATCCGCGAGGAGATGCACAAGTTTGCCGACGACAAGGTCGTGCCGCATGCGCAGCAATGGCATCTGCGCAACAGCTACATCCCGCTCGACGTCATTGCGCAAATGTCGGAACTTGGCGTGTTCGGCCTCACCATCCCCGAGGATTACGGCGGCATGGGGCTCGGCAAGGAATCGATGTGCGTGGTCTCCGAGGAGCTCTCGCGCGGCTATATCGGCGTCGGCAGCCTCGGCACCCGTTCCGAGATCGCGGCCGAACTCATTCTCGGCAGCGGCACCGAAGAGCAGAAGCGCAAATGGCTGCCGAAAATTGCCTCGGGCGAAGTGTTGCCGACGGCGGTGTTCACCGAGCCGAATACCGGTTCCGACCTCGCTTCGCTCAAGACCCGCGCGGTGCGCCAGGGCGACGCCTACAAGGTCTACGGCAACAAGACCTGGATCACGCATCCGGTGCGCGCCGATTTGATGACGCTCTTGGTGCGCACCAATCCGGCCGAGCAGGGCTATCGCGGCCTCTCCATGCTGCTCGCGGAAAAGCCGCGCGGCAGCGATGAGCAGCCCTTCCCGGCCGCGGGCATGTCCGGCACCGAGATCGAGGTGCTCGGCTATCGCGGCATGAAGGAATACGAGATCGCCTTCGACGGCTTCGCGGTGAAGGCCGAGAATCTGCTGGGCGGGGTCGAAGGGCTCGGCTTCAAGCAGCTCATGGCGACCTTTGAATCGGCGCGCATCCAGACCGCGGCGCGCGCCGTCGGCGTGGCGCAGGCGGCGCTCGAGCAGGCGCTCGGCTACGCGTTGACGCGCGTGCAGTTCGGCGAGCCGATCGCCAATTTTCCGCGCGTCGCCGACAAGCTCGCCATGATGGCGGCCGAGATCATGATCGCGCGGCAGCTCACCTACCATGCGGCGCGGCAGAAGGATTCCGGGCGCCGCTGCGACCTCGAAGCCGGCATGGCCAAGCTTCTCGCCGCGCGCGTCGCCTGGGCGGCGGCCGACAATGCCGTGCAGATCCATGGCGGCAACGGTTTTGCGCTCGAATTTCCCGTCTCGCGCATTCTCTGCGACGCCCGCATCCTCAATATTTTCGAGGGCGCCGCCGAAATTCAGGCGCAGGTGATCGCGCGGCGTTTGCTCGACGGGTCGAACTGAATTCGTCAGTGGTGCCGGATTTCGCCGCGATTCGCCGGCGCACGGCGACACGCGGAAAGCGGCCTATGGGCGCACGCGCCGTTTCCCGATTTCGCCGCCGCTCGATCCGGGCTACAAGTGCCGCCCATGTCCGGGTTCCTGTCTCACGGCCTTGTGCCGATCGCGGTCGGCGCGGTCGTGGTGGTGCTGCTGCTGGGCCTTTGGAACATGATGCGCGGCGGCTCACCCAACACCTCGCAGAAGTTGATGCGGTTGCGCGTGCTGCTGCAATTCGTGGCCATCGTCATCATCATGTTCACCGTCTGGGCCTTGGGCCGCTGACGTGAAAGGCGTTCGCCAAAGGTTAATGAAAATGCGGCGAGTGACGCCCCGGCATTGTCATGCCGCCGGAAGGTCGTCTAGTTTCCCGAAAGGCTGAGGGTTCGACGGCGTGCGCGTTCACGGATTGGGATCAAACGTCGTCACCGTTTTGTCGGCTTTATCCGCTGTATCCGTTCGGTGCGTGGCGGACGTGCGCCGACGCCGCAACAGAATGCAACGGGGGCCTGAATAGTTACGGCGTCGACTATGGGTTCTAACGATTGCAGAGCGCGCCGCGGACGAATCTGGACGACCGTCCACATCGCGCTGCCGGTCGCGGCTATGGCCTATTTGGCTGCCGTTCCGGCGGCGCGGTGCGATGGTCTGGCGCCTTCGGCGCCTGCCGATGTCCCGAATTTCACCCCTGAGCCCGGCCAAACGTTCGAAGCGCGCTTTGGAGTCTTCTACCA
This sequence comes from Xanthobacteraceae bacterium, assembly GCA_030037105.1. The sequence goes on along the minus strand of JASHRY010000050.1, from coordinate 9,527 downwards.
TCGCGAAGGAAGCATTGATCCGAACACGGCGGACATCAGTGCAGCGATCGTGACGCCTCGATTGAACGTCGGCGCGCCTGGATACTGGGCCAACCTGCTGCCCCGTTTGCAGATCGGCGGCAATCTCAATCTTTGGGGCAAGACCAGTTACGCTTACGCCGATGGCGTTATCACGCTGCCAATCACGCCGTGGCTATTTTTCGAGCCGTTCCTCGGTGCGGCCATACACAATGGCAGTCTGGTCGCCACGCCGACGCTCTCCGGCCTCGGTTGTCCCGTCCTTTTTCATGCCGGCGTCTCGCTTGGCGTGCCTATCAACCGGCATTGGGAGGTGATGGGCACCTTTGAGCATTTGTCGAACGGCAAGGGGTTGTTTGGCGTGGACTGCGGCACCAATCAGACCGTGACAGGAAGCAACCAAGGCCTGAATAATTATGGCGTCCGCTTCAGCTACGCATTTTGAGATCAATCGGGCTAGGATGAGCCGGGCGGGGCCGGCCCTGGCTCGGGAAGCGACGCGGGCGGCGGACTGGGTAGGAAGGCGCGCATGAGACTCGTATGGTCGTCTTGAACCGTATTTACACCCGCACCGGCGACGACGGCACTACCGCGCTCGGCAGCGGCGAGCGGCGCAAGAAATACGATCTGCGCATCGCCGCCTACGGCACGCTCGATGAGGCCAATGCGGCGATCGGCATCGCGCGGCTTTACACCGGCGCTGACGCCGCACTCGAAGCCGCGCTAGGCCGCATCCAGAACGATCTCTTCGACCTCGGCGCCGATCTGTGCACGCCGGGAAAGGGCAAGGGTCCGGGCGGCGCGCGGCTCGCGGTCACCGCGGCGCAGGTCACCTGGCTCGAAAGCGAGATCGACCGGCTCAATGCCGCACTGGCGCCGCTCCGCTCGTTCGTCCTTCCGGGCGGGAGCGCGGCTTCGGCTTATCTGCATCTTGCCCGCACGATATGCCGGCGCGCCGAGCGCCTGATCGCCGAGCTCAAGGACAAAGCGGGCGAGAGCGTCACGCCCGAAGTGCTGAAATACGTCAATCGCCTGTCCGATTTCCTGTTCGTCGCCGCCCGCCACGTCAACGACAAGGGTGCGCGCGACGTGCTCTGGCGGCCGGGCCAGAACCGCTGAGAAAGCCAGGTCGCGGGGAAGAGTCCATGGCGCGGCTCGACGGCAAGGTCGCGATCGTCACCGGCGCGGCAAGCGGCATCGGCCGCGCCAGCGCCGTCCTATTCGCGCGTGAAGGCGCGCGCGTCATCGCCGTCGATCAGAATGCCGAAGGACTGAGCGGCACCGCGAACGCCATCTCGCAACATGGCGGGCGCGTGCAGATTTTCACCGCGGATGCCAGCCAGGAGGACAATGTCAAAGCTTTCATCAACCAGGCGCTGACGACTTTCGGTGCGCTCGACGTCGTCTTTGCCAATGCCGGTATCATCGGCGGCCCCGATCCGCTTCTCGAGCAGAGCGTGGATCTTTGGCTCCATGTCCTGCAGGTCAATCTGATCGGCCCGTTCCTCGCGATCAAACATGCCGCCAGGCACATGGTCGAAAAAGGCCGCGGCTCGATCATTCTCACCGCCTCGGTTGCGGGCTTGCGCGCGAACGCGGGCGGCGCGCCCTATAGTTCGAGCAAAGCCGGCGTCATCAGCCTCGCGCAGACGGCGGCGAGCGCCCTTCTCGGCACCGGCGTGCGCGTCAATGCGATCTGTCCGGGGTTGATCGAGACCGGCATGACCCGCCGGCTGTTCGCCGCCGCACGTGAACGCGGCACGGCCGGCAAGATCGGCCAGCTCAATCCGCTGCAGCGCGCCGGCGCGCCGGAGGAAATAGCGGCCATGGCGCTGTTCCTGGCGAGCGACGAATCCTCCTATGTCAACGGCCAAGCCTTGGCGGTCGATGGCGGCCTTTCCAGCACCCTGCCATTCACCCGCCCGATCCGTTGACCGCGAGCGCGACGGCCGGTACTTTCCCGCACCGCAGCATCGCCGGAACTTTCCGAAGAGCGACCGGGAGCGGCCCGAAAAGCCATGAAAATCCTCGTGCCGGTGAAGCGGGCGGTCGACAAGGATGTGAAAATCCGGGTCAAGGCGGACGGCTCCGGCGTCGATCTGGCCAATGTCAAGATGTCGATGAATCCGTTCGACGAGATCGCCGTCGAGGAGGCGATCCGGCTCAAGGAAGCGGGCAAGGCGAGCGAGATCGTCGCGGTCTCGATCGGAACGGCGCAGGCGGCCGAGACGATCCGCACCGCGCTCGCGATGGGCGCCGACCGCGGTATCCTGGTCAAGGCCGATGGCGTCGTCGAGCCGCTCGCGGTGGCGAAAATCCTCAAAGCCGTCGCCGCCGCGGAGGAGCCGGGCCTCGTCATCATGGGCAAGCAGGCGATCGACGACGACTGCAACCAGACCGGCCAGATGCTCGCGGCGTTGCTCGGCTGGCCGCAGGGCACTTTCGCCTCCAAGGTGGTGATCGAGGGCGACGCGCTTCTGGTCACGCGCGAGGTCGACGGTGGCCTGCAGACCGTGAAGCTCAAATTGCCCGCGATCGTGACCACCGATCTGCGCTTGAACGAGCCGCGCTACGCGTCGCTGCCCAACATCATGAAAGCGAAGAAGAAGCCGATCGACGAGAAGACTGCGGGCGATTATGGGGTTGATGTCAAGCCGCGGCTTGAAATCGTCAAAACCGCCGAGCCGCCGGTGCGCAAAGCCGGCGTGAAGGTCAAGAGCGTCGCCGAACTCGTCGACAAGCTGAAGGAAGCGGGGGCGATCTGATGGCGGCCACCTCGCATTTAATCGTCATTCCGGAAGCCGCGAAACCGCTGTCCGGAATGATGCGCGATTGGACGCCGTGATGCCGACGCTCCTCCTCGCCGAGCACGACGACAAGACGCTGAAGGACGCGACCAACAAGGCGTTGACAGCCGCCAAGGCGATTGGCGGCGACGTGCACGTCCTCGTCGCCGGCCAAGGCTGCGGTGCCGTGGCCGAGGCCGCGGCCAAGCTCGACGGCGTCAAGAAAGTGTTGCTGGCGGACGCGGCAGCCTACGCGCACCTGCTGGCCGAGCCGACTGCCGCGCTGATCGTCTCGCTGGCGGCGCCCTACGAAACGATCATGGCGCCGGCGACCACGACCGGAAAGAACATCATGCCGCGCGTGGCGGCGCTGCTCGACGTGATGCAGATTTCCGACGTCACCAAAGTCGTGGCAGCGGACACCTTCGAGCGGCCGATCTATGCGGGCAACGCCATCCAAACCGTGCGCTCGCGCGATGCGAAGAAGGTCATCACCGTGCGCACCGCGGCTTTCCAGGCGACCGGCTCAGGCAGCGGGCTAGCGCCGGTCGAGCCGGTGCCTGCCGCGGCCGATCCGGGTATTTCCGGCTTCGTCGGCGAAGAACTATCGAAATCGGAACGGCCGGAACTGACCTCGGCAAGGATCATCATTTCCGGCGGCCGGGCGATGCAAAGCCGCGACAACTTCACCAAATATATAGAGCCGGTGGCCGACAAGCTTGGCGCCGCGGTCGGCGCCTCGCGCGCGGCGGTCGACGCCGGCTATGCGCCGAACGACTGGCAGGTCGGCCAGACGGGGAAAGTGGTGGCGCCCGACCTCTATATCGCGGTCGGCATTTCCGGCGCCATTCAGCATCTGGCCGGTATGAAGGATTCGAAAGTCATTGTCGCGATCAACAAAGATGAGGAAGCGCCGATCTTCCAGGTCGCCGATTACGGACTGGTGGCGGACCTCTATCAGGCCTTGCCGGAGCTTGCTCGGGAGCTCGAGAAGCCCGGTCGGTGATCAAGCTAAGGAGCAGGGCGCGGAATTGCGAAGAAGGTAAGCGAAGATGGTCGAAATCAAGGAGCGGCCGAAGACGCGCGGCGAATCGAGCGAAAGCGGGACGCATCCGATCCGCAAGATCGGCGTGGTCGGCGCCGGCCAGATGGGCAGCGGCATCGCCCATGTCTGCGCGCTCGCCGGCTTTCAGGTGTTGCTCAACGACGTCGCCGTCGAGCGCATTTCCGAGGGGCTCGCCACCATCAGCAGCAATATGGCGCGCCAGGTCAGCCGCCAGCGCATCAGCGACGAAGAGCGGCAGGCCGCGATCAAGCGCATCAGTGCGGCATCGAGCCTCGACGCACTCGGCGATTGCGATTTGGTGATCGAGGCGGCGACGGAGAATGAAGAGGTCAAGCGCAAGATCTTCGGCACGCTTTGTCCGACGCTCAAGACCGGGACGATCATCGGCACCAGCACGTCCTCGATCTCGATCACGCGACTGGCCGCGGCGACCGATCGGCCGGAACATTTCATCGGCATTCATTTCATGAATCCGGTGCCGCTGATGGAGCTGGTCGAGGTGATCCGCGGCATCGCCACCGACGACGCCACCTTCGAGACGACCAAGCAGTTCATCGCCAAGCTCGGCAAGCAGATCGCGGTATCCGAGGATTTCCCTGCCTTCATTGTCAACCGCATCCTGCTGCCGATGATCAACGAGGCGATCTACACGCTCTACAAAGGGGTCGGCAACGTCGAGGCGATCGACACCGCGATGCGGCTCGGCGCCCATCACCCGATGGGCCCGCTCGAGCTCGCCGACTTCATCGGCCTCGACACCTGCCTCTCGGTGATGCAAGTGCTGCACGAGGGGCTGGCGGATTCAAAATATCGGCCGTGCCCGCTGCTGGTGAAATATGTCGAGGCCGGCTGGCTCGGCCGCAAGACGCGGCGCGGCTTCTACGATTATCGTGGCGAGAAGCCGGTGCCGACGCGGTGAGTTCCCCGCGGGGTTTCGGCACACTTAATAACGCCGGGGAGTCGAGTGCGTCCGGGATAAGCATTGGATGCCACCCAATTGCGTAGGATGGATTGAGCAAAGCGGAAAACCATCGGTCGGTATCGCTCTGGGGTTGCGCTACTATGCGGCTACCCACCCGACGTAATGCCATGGCTTGGCTTTTCGCATATAGCTAAAAAGTGACGAGACACCCGATCCCGCCGACCTCTTCCCGCCGGTCTCCCATGCATCGACTCTCGCTCACGGTTGTTGTCGTGCTGGTCGCGCTGTCGGGCGCCGCGTCGGCGCAGAGCATCGCGGAGAAGGCGCAAATCTGCGCCGCCTGCCATGGCGATGACGGCGTACCGCCGCAACAATCCTTCCCGGTGCCCGTCATCTGGGGCCAGCAGCTCGGCTATCTCTTTTTCCAGCTTTGCGATTTCAAGTCCGGCACGCGCAAGAACGAGCAAATGACTCCGATCGCACAGGGGCTCGAACGCAAGGACTTGATGGCGCTGGCGCAATATTTCTCGACCAAGCCCTGGCCTAATTTGCACCAGCCGCCGCCGCTGGCCAATGTCGCAGTGCAGGCGCAGCACGCCAACGCCTCGGTCGTCTGTACGAGCTGCCATGAGGATGGGTTCAGGGGCGAGGGCATGCTGCCGCGTCTCGCCGGCCAGAGTGACGCCTACCTGCGCAAGACCATGACCGACTTCCGCACCGGCGCGCGCGGTAACAATCCCGGCATGACCGGCCTCATGCGGGCGATTTCGGACAAAGACATCGCGGCGCTCACGTCCCTGCTCGGCGGAATGTGATCGATGTCCTCCCCCGCTGTGCGGGAGGACATAAAAATTGTGTCGTCGCGAGCCTCGCGCGTGTTAACGGCCCGTCAAACCCAGCCGTCGTTGAGCGGGATCAATCAGTTGTTCTTGTCCGCGGCCGCGGCGGCGCTCACCAGCTTCACGCCGTCGGCGCTCGCCCATTCGGCCGGTCCCGCCATTTCGCCGATCTCGCAGCCGGCGCGGTCGACGATGAGCGTCGTCGGCATGCCGAAGGCCTTGCCGGCCGTTTTCAGGTCCTCGAACACCTTGGCGCTCGGGTCGGAATAATAGGCGAGGCGGGTCACCCCGATCTCCTTGAGGAAGGCGAGCGGCTTTTGCGGATCGCGGGTGTCGATATTGACGGCGACGACCTCGAAATTCGCCCCGCCGAGCTTGCTTTCGAGCGCATCGAGCGCCGGCATCTCCTTGCGGCAGGGCACGCACCAGGTGGCCCAGAGGTTGAGGAGGACGGTGCGGCCGCGCCAATCCGCAAGCCTGCGGTCGCGGCCGGCGGCGTCCTTGAAGGCAAGGTCGGGGACACGGAATGCCGTGCGCGCCACGGTCAATGCCGCAATCTGTCCATGGGCAAGCGGCGCGATCCGGCGGGCGGTCGCGACCGCGGGCGCGCAGGCCGCCGCGGCCGGATTGCTTCGCAGATGGTCAATCCCGTATACCGCCGCGACGACGGCCAGGATGAGGACGGCCGCAACCACGGACATGAGGCGCAAACGGCCCACTGCCCGACGCGGTGGGGCGGATTGCTCGGTCATCAACGAAAGCACCTTGGCGGACGCATCATGAGCAACAAAATGTGGGGCGGACGCTTCGGCGCAAAACCCGATCCGATCATGGAGGAGATCAACGCCTCGATCGACTTCGACCGCCAGCTTTACCGGCAGGACATCGCCGCGAGCAAGGCCCATGCGGCAATGTTGGCCAAAACCGGCATCATTACGGCGAAGGATGCAAAGCGCATCGCTCACGGTCTAGACACGATTCTGTCAGAGATCGAAGCCGGAAAATTCGTCTTCAAGCGCGCGCTGGAGGACATCCATATGAACGTGGAAAGCCGGCTCGAGGAGCTGATCGGGCCGGCCGCCGGGCGGCTGCATACCGCGCGCTCGCGCAACGACCAGGTGGCGACCGACTTGCGGCTTTGGGTCCGCGATCGGATCGACGGGATCGACGTGGCGCTCGCCGCCTACCAGTGTGCGCTCGCCGAGAAGGCGCTCGCGCATGCGGCGACGGTGATGCCGGGCTTCACCCACCTGCAAAGCGCGCAGCCGGTGACTCTCGGCCATCACCTGCTCGCTTATGTCGAGATGGCGGCGCGCGATCGCGGCCGCTTCGCCGACGCGCGCAGGCGCCTCAATGAAAGCCCGCTCGGCGCCGCGGCGCTCGCCGGTACTTCCTTCCCGATCGATCGGGCGCTGACCGCAGCGACGCTCGGCTTCGCGCGGCCGATGGCGAATTCGCTCGATGCCGTCGCCGACCGCGACTTCGTGCTGGAGACGCTGGCCGCGTGCGCGATCGCAGCCGTGCATCTGTCGCGGTTCGCCGCGGAGATCGTGCTCTGGTCGTCGCCGCTCGTCGGCCTCATCCGGCTTTCCGACCGGTTCACCACCGGCTCCTCGATCATGCCGCAGAAGCGCAACCCCGACGCGGCGGAACTTGTTCGTGCCAAGGCCGGCCGCATCGTCGGCGCGCTCACCGCGCTGCTCGCGGTGATGAAAGGGCTGCCGCTCGCCTATCAGAAGGACATGCAGGAGGATAAGGAGGGGGTGATCGATGCGCTCGGCGCACTCAGGCTCTCGGTCGTTGCCATGACCGGCATGGTGCGCGACATGGAGCCCGACCTCGCGCGCATGCGGCAAGCCGCGGGCGAAGGTTTTGCGACCGCAACCGATCTTGCCGACTGGCTCACGCGCGCGCTCGACCTGCCGTTTCGCGAGGCCCATCGCGTGACCGGCCGGATCGTGGCCAAGGCGGCCGCAGCCGGCGTCCCGCTGGACAAGCTGCCGCTTGCCGCCATGCAGGCGATCGAGCCGCGGATCACCAAGGCGGTCTACAGGGTGCTCGCGGTCGACGAATCGGTGAAAAGCCGCGCGGTCTACGGCGGCACGGCTCCGAAGAACGTGGCCGCGCAGGCCAAACGCTGGCTGAAGCGACTGCGGAAAGGCGCGTAACCCGCCGCAACGGCGATAAACGTGCCGGCAAGATGTTGCCGCCAAAATCATGCCGCCGCAATCCGATCTGCTATGCTGCCTGACGGCGGCAGCTCAAAGGAGCGTCCTTTGGCCCGTGACCGGTTCAAGTTCCCGTTTGCGCTCGCCGCGGCGATCATCATCGCGCTCGGCCTCGTCGCCTGTGGGCGAAACGGAATTCCCGAAGCGCCGTCCAGTCCGGCAGCGCAACCGGCTCCTTCGACGAGTGCCCCCGGCGCCGCGCCGACCACCTTCATCGATCCGACAACTCCGACCGGCGGACCGCAGGAAACCGCGGCCCAAGCCAAGCCGGCCACTCCGCCGGCTCAGAAAAAGACGTTCTTTCTTGACTTCCTGCTGCAATAGAGCGGGGTGACTTATCTTTGCGTCCTCATCCCTTCTTTCCCCGCCTTTCCGGATCATGCTTTCCATGCGCATGATTTGTTCGGAAAACCGGTTTCCACCTTTCCGGATCATGCTTTAAACACGCGCCATGCATCACTTCGCCTATCGCGACGGCGTGCTCAACGCCGAAGCGGTCGATCTTCTCGGGCTTGCCGAGGCGGTCGGCACGCCCTTCTATTGCTATTCGAGCGCCACGCTCGGGCGCCACTATCGGGTGTTCGCCGGCGCCTTCGCCGATGTCGATGCGCTGATCTGCTACGCGATGAAGGCGAATTCCAACCAGGCGGTGGTCAAGACGCTCGCCCGGCTCGGCGCCGGCGCCGACGTCGTCTCCGCCGGCGAACTTTTGCGCGCACGGACGGCGGGCATCCCGCCGGATAAGATCATGTTCTCCGGCGTCGGCAAGACCGCGCGCGAGCTGGCGCTCGCGGTCGACGAAGGCATTCTCTGCGTCAACGTCGAATCCGAGCCGGAGCTTGAGCTCCTTGCCGCAATCGCCGCCGGCAAGGGCCGCTCCGCCGACATTTCGATCCGGGTCAATCCCGACATCGACCCCAAGACCCACGCCAAGATCGCCACCGGCAAGGCCGAGAACAAGTTCGGCATTCCGATCAGCCGCGCGCGGGAGGCCTATGCCCGCGCCGCCAAACTCGCGGGCGTTCGCGTCGCCGGCGTCGATATGCATATCGGCAGCCAGATCACCGCGCTCGATCCGTTCGACGACGCCTTTGCGCTCCTGGCCGATTTCGTGCGCGCGTTGCGCGCGGACGGCCACACCATCAGCCACGTCGATCTCGGCGGCGGCCTCGGCATTCCCTACCGCGAGGATAATGAGCCGCCGCCCAATCCCGATGCCTATGCGGCCGTCGTCAAGCGCGCGACGCGCGGGCTTGGCTGCAAGCTGATCTTCGAGCCGGGCCGCCTCATCTGCGGCAACGCCGGAATTCTGGTGACGCGCGTCCTCTACGTGAAGCGGGGCGAGGCGAAAATCTTCATCATCGTCGATGCCGGCATGAACGATCTCGTCCGCCCGACGCTCTATGACGCGCACCACGACATCCGACCGGTTCGCGAGCCGCCGGGCGGGGCGCAGCGAATCATTGCCGATGTGGTCGGGCCGGTGTGCGAATCGGGCGACTTCCTCGCGCTCGACCGCTCGCTCGTTGAGCCGCAGCCCGGCGATCTCCTCGCCATCATGAGTGCCGGCGCCTATGGCGCGGTCCAGGCCGGGACCTATAATAGCCGCGCGCTCGTCCCGGAAGTGCTTGTTCGCAATAACGAATGGGCGCTGGTGCGGCCGCGGGT
>JASHRY010000370.1 GCA_030037105.1 Xanthobacteraceae bacterium | reverse complement strand
GGCGAGGCGATGAACACCGACGTATAAGTGCCGACCAGCACCACGCCGAACATCATCGTCGCCGTGAAACTGCGAATCGCCTGGCCGCCGAACAGGAGGAGCGCGAGCAACGACAGCGACACCGTGAGATGGGTGACGATCGAGCGCGACAACGTCGCATTGACCGACGCGTTGAGCAGGTCGGGCATCGGCATGCGCTTGTAGCGGCGCAGCATCTCGCGGATGCGATCGTAGATCACCACCGTGTCGTTGAGCGAGTAGCCGAGAATGGTGAGCAGCGCCGCGATGCTGGTGAGGTCGAAATCGACCCGCGTCAACGACATGAAACCGACGGTGAGCACCAGATCGTGCACATTGGCGATCATGGCGCCGAGCGCGAACTGCCATTCGAAACGGAACCAGAGATAGATGAGGATCGCGCCGATCGCGAGCACCAGGCCGATCGTGCCATAAGCCAGCAGTTCGGTGGACACGCTCGGCCCGACCACCTCGACGCGGCGATAATCGACTTCGCTGCCGAGCGCCTCGCGCACCTTCTGTACCGCCTCCTGCTGCGCCGCGTCGCCGCCCGGTTGCTCGGAGATGCGGATGAGCACGTCGTTTGCCGTCCCGAATTGCTGCAGGTGAAAATCGCCGAGATGCAAGCCGGCGATGGTCGCGCGCATCCGCGCCAGATCGGCCGCCCCCGCTTTGGTCTCCACCTCGATCAGCGTCCCGCCGACGAAATCGATGCCGAAATTCAGCCCGTGAAAGAAGTAGAGCAGGATGGCCGCGATCGACAGCATCGCCGACGCGGGAAAGCTGATGCGCCGAAAGCGCATGAAATCGAATCGGGTATCATCGGGGACGATGCGAAGCAGGCGCACGGAGATTCTTCCGAATGGTCAGATCGGCACCGCGCGCGGCCGCCACATCCGCACCCAATAGGCCATGATCAACCGGGTCAGCGTGAAGGCGGTGAACAGGCTGGTAAGGATGCCGATGCCGAGCGTCACGGCAAAACCGCGCACCGGCCCGGTGCCGATATAGAACAGGACCGCCGCGGCGATGAAGGTGGTGATGTTGGAATCGAGGATGGTCGCCAGCGCGCGGGAAAAGCCGGCATCGATCGCGTTGATCGCGGTGCGGCCGGTGCGCACCTCCTCGCGGATGCGTTCGTAGATAAGCACGTTCGAGTCGACCGCAATGCCGACGGTCAGCACGATGCCGGCGATGCCGGGCAGCGTCAGCGTGGCGTTGAGCATCGACAGGATGCCGAAGATCATGGCGACGTTGATGGCGACCGCGACATTGGCGAACAGCCCGAACAAGCCGTAGGTCACCAGCATGAAAAAGACGACGAGCGCGCCGCCGACATAGGCGGCATGCTCGCCGGCGGTGATCGAATCCTGACCGAGGCCCGGCCCGACCGTGCGCTCCTCGACGATGGTGAGCGGTGCCGGCAAGGCGCCGGCGCGCAACAGAATGGCGAGATCGTTCGCCGATTGGACGGTGAAATTGCCGGAAATCTGCCCGGCGCCGCCGAGAATCGGCTCGCGGATGACCGGAGCCGATATCACCTTGTTGTCGAGCACGATGGCGAACGGCTTGCCGACATTCTGCTGAGTTGCCTCGGCGAACTTGCGCGCGCCCGTCGAATTGAAGCGGAAATTCACGACCGGCTCGCTGGTGCGCTGGTCGAAGCCGGGCTGCGCATCGGTGAGGTCGGCGCCGGACACGAGCACGCGCTTCTCGATCAGATATTTCTGCCCCTTCTCGCCGTCGAGGATTTCCGAATCCGGCGGCGGGTGCGAGGCCATCGCCTGCTCGGCGGTCATCGACAGATCGACCATGCGGAAATCGAGCTTCGCCGTCTTGCCCAGAATCTCCTTCAGCCGCGAAGGATCCTGCAGCCCCGGTACCTGCACGAGGATGCGATCGATCCCTTCGCGTTGGATCGTGGGCTCGACCAGACCGAGCTCGTTCACGCGCCGCTCGATGATCTGGATCGACTGATCGACGGCCTGGCGAATGCGCTCGGTGACCGCCGTGTCCGACGGCGTGAGCGTGATAAGTCCGCCGTGCTCCGATATGTCGATGCTGCGCTGTCCCGAAGTACCAAGGATGCCGGACAACGGCTGCGACAGCTCGCGCAACTTGTCGAGCGCGGCCTCGATGTCGTTGTCGCGGGTGATGTGCACCTCGACGCTGTTGCCGTGAATGGCGCGGCCGGTGAAGGGAATGCGCGCCTTGCGCAGCACGCGCAACACGTCATCGTCGATCCCCTGCAGCCGCTCCTTGCGCACTGCATTGGCATCGACCTCGAGCAGGAGGTGCGAGCCGCCCTGTAAATCGAGACCGAGCACGATGTGGCGCTGCGCCCAGCTCGGCCACTTCCGAACCGTGTTCTCGGAGAAGAAATTCGGCACGGCGAACAGGCACGCGACCAGCGCCGTGATCAGGATAGCCGCCGCCTTCCAGCGCGTGAAAAACAACATGGAGACGATAGTCCTCGTTACGACGGCGCCGCGCGCGTTCCCCCTTCCTTGCTTCTCCCTCCCGCAAACGGGGGAAAACGCGGGAGACGATTAGCTCGCGCTTTCGTCCTTTACCGGCTCGCCCTTGACCCGCACCTCGCTCACCATCGAGCGCATTTGCCGCACGCGCACCCCGTCGGCGATCTCCACCTCGATCTGGTCGTCGTCGACCACCTTGGTGACCTTGCCGACGAGTCCGCCATTGGTCACCACGCTGTCGCCGCGACGCAACGCCTTGACCATCTCCCGGTGCTGCTTCGCCCGCTGCTGCTGCGGTCGCAAAACCAGGAAATACATGATCACGACGATCAATATGAGCGGCAGCAGCGAGGTGAGCATGCCACTGCTGTCGCCGCCGAGGCCGAACGGCGCGCTTTGCGCAAATGCGGGCGTAATCAGCATCAATCCTCCGAGGCCGCCATAGTCCCCGCGCCGGCCTCACCGAAGTCGGCGCGGACTATAGCTGCCGTTGGCCTAATTGCAACGTTTGCGCCTGCGTTCCGGCGCGCTTGCTTGCGGGGACTTCGCAGCCCCGCTAAGGGGATCGGGCGCAACCCCAGTATGAGCATGGCGAAACCTCCTCCGCGCGTCACCAACAAAGCGAAGAGCAAGGCCGGCCGCGGTCCGGGAAGGCGGAGACGTTCCCGCAACGCCGGCGCCGACCACTTCGTCGATCGAATCGCCAAGGCCCTGGAGCGCATCGCTCCTCCGCCGCCGCCGGCGCCCGACTTTTCCACCGCCGAGGCCTTCGTCTGGCATCCCGAAGGGCGAAGGCTCGCGGCGGTCGGCCGCGTCAACCGTGTCGAGATGTCGCTTCTTAAGGGCATTGACCGCGTGCGCGATCTCCTGGTCGAGAATACCGAGCGCTTTGCGCGCGGTTTGCCGGCGAACAACGCGCTCCTCTGGGGCGCGCGCGGCATGGGCAAGTCTTCCTTGGTCAAGGCCGTCCATGCCGCGGTCGGCGCCGCGCATCCGGCCGCGGAATTAAAGCTCATCGAAATTCATCGTGAGGAGATCGAATCGCTGCCGGAACTGATGGCGCTGTTGCGCAATGCGCCGCAGCGCTTCATCGTGTTCTGCGACGATCTCTCCTTCGAGGCCGAAGACACCTCCTACAAGTCGCTGAAAATGATGCTCGAAGGCGGCATCGAGGGACGGCCGGCGAATGTGATCTTTTACGCCACGTCGAACCGCCGCCATCTGATGGCGCGCGACATGGCCGAGAACGAGCGCTCAACAGCGATCAATCCCGGCGAGTCGGTGGAAGAGAAAGTCTCGCTGTCTGACCGTTTCGGATTATGGCTCGGCTTCCACCGCTGCAGCCAGGACGAATACCTCGCCATGGTTGAGGGCTACGTCGCCTATTATCGAATTCCGCTGATCGGCGCCGCATTGCACCACGAAGCGCTCGAATGGGCAACGACGCGCGGCGCGCGCTCGGGACGCGTGGCCTGGCAGTATGTGCAGGATCTCGCCGGACGGCTTGGAGTACGGATGAGCGACGGAAGACGGAGGACGGAGGAGGGATAAAAGACAAGCTGATCCGTCGTCTGTCGTCCATCCTCTGCTGTCATACGGAATTCGGTTAATCAGTTCGCCGTCCATTCCGGATCGCCGCGAAGCGGCGAGTCCGGAATCTATATTCCATGCGCTAGGGTTATGGATTCCAGGTTCCTCGCTTCGCTCAGCCCCGGAATGACGAGCCGGGAATCAGTCAACCGGACTCCGCCTCAGGCGCCGTTGAGATATTGCGCCGGATCGACGGGGGTCGACCCCTTGCGGATCTCGAAGTGCAGTTGCGGCGATGTGACGTTGCCGGTCTCGCCGGATTTAGCGATCACTTGGCCGCGTTTGACCTGCTCGCCGCGCTTGACCAGGATTTCGCTGGCGTTCGCATAGGCGGT
>JASHRY010000369.1 GCA_030037105.1 Xanthobacteraceae bacterium | reverse complement strand
GCGAGCAGGCGCGCCGGCGCGGGCGGCGCCTCGATCTGCGCCGCACCATTCATCGCAACGTCTCGCGCGGCGGAACGCCGATCGACCTCGCTTGGCGGCGCCGCAAGATCAAACCGCTGCGGCTCGTCGTGCTGCTCGACGCGTCCGGCTCGATGAACCTCTACACCGCGTTCTTCGTTCGCTTCCTGCACGGCGTCCTCGACAGCTTCCGCGAGGCGGAAGCGTTCGTGTTCCACACCCGGCTGGCGCACGTCTCGCCGTCGCTGCGCGATCGCGACGTGACGCGGGCGCTCGACAAGCTCGCCTTGATGGCCCAGGGCATCGGCGGCGGCACGCGCATCGGCGAGAGCCTCGCAACGTTCAATCGATGGCATGCGAAGCGGGTCATCAATTCGCGCACGGCGCTGATGATCGTCTCGGACGGCTACGACACCGGCGCGCCCGAGCAGCTTGGCGAAGAAATGCGCCGCCTTCGCCGCCGCTGCCGGAAAATCATCTGGCTCAATCCACTGCTCGGCTGGCGCGACTACAGCCCGCAGGCGCGCGGCATGCAGGCGGCGCTGCCCTATGTCGATCTGTTCGCTCCCGCCCACAATCTGGAAAGCCTCGCCGCGCTGGAACCCTATCTCGCGAGGATCCGATGAATCGGTCGACCGACATCCTCGACATCATCGCGACGCGCAAATCGGCCGGCGAGCCGTTCGCGCTCGCGACCGTCGTGCGCACGGTGGCGGCAACCGCGGCCAAGGCCGGAGCGAAGGCGGTGATCCTGCCGGACGGGACGATCTCGGCGGGCTGGATCGGCGGCGGCTGCGCCCGCGCGGCGGTGCTCAAGGCGGCGCGAGATGCCCTCGCCGACGGCCGCTCGCGCCTCGTCTGCGTGCAGCCGCCCGAGGCGCTGGACGGACAAGGCGTCAAGGCGGGCGATGAGCAGGCCGGCGTGCGGTTCGCCAAGAACATGTGCCCGAGCCAAGGCACCATGGACATATTCGTAGAGCCGGTCCTGCCGCGGCCCCAGGTCGTGATCTGCGGATCGAGCCCCGTGGCCGTCGCCGTCGCCGATCTCGCCAGGCGGACCGGATTCGCCGTCACCGTGTGCGCTCCCGCGGCCGAACAATCGGCCGTCGAGGAAGCGGACCGCAGGATCGAAGGCTATGCGCTGCCGGTCGAGGAGGCGGCCGAGCGGTACGTGGTGGTCTCGACGCAGGGCCGCGGCGACGAAGCCGCCTTGCTGGCCGCGCTCGCCGTCGATGTCGACTACGTCGCCTTCGTCGGCAGCCGCAAGAAGGCGCAAGCGCTGAAGACGACGCTCGCCGGGCGCGGCGTCAGCGCCGAGCGGCTCGACAGGCTCAAGGCGCCGGCCGGCCTCGATCTCGGCGCCATCACGCCGGACGAGATCGCGCTCTCGATTCTGGCGGAGATCGTCGCCGTCCGGCGCCGCCGCCACTCGCGCCGCGCCGCGGTCGTGTAACGCTATTACGAAGAGCAATGACGCTCACCACGCCAGCCGGCGGGCGACCGCCTTGGGCGCCACGCCCGCGGCGGCGAAGACCGCGTTCAAGCTTCCCAGACCCGGCGCTTCGCCTCCGCCGAATTCCTCGGCGTGAACACCGGAGATGACGAACATGCTGTCGAGGCCGAAAGATGCCGCGCCTTTGAGATCGGTCCTGATCGAATCGCCGATCGCCAGCACCCGCTTGCGCGGCGACGCGTCGCCGCCGCGCAAGGCCGCCGCCTTGGCGAGCGCGGCCTCATAGATCGGCGCGTGCGGCTTGCCGCAATAAAGCACCTCGCCGCCCAGCGCCGCATAAGCGTCGGCCAATGCGCCGGCGCAATACACCAGCCTCTCGCCGCGCTCGACGACGATGTCGGGATTTGCGCAGACCATGAACAGCGAGCGGGCGCGCATCGCGGCGAGCAGCTCGCGGTAGCTTTCCGGCGTCTCCGTCGCGTCGTCGAACAGGCCGGAGCACACCACGTAGTCCGCGGTCTCGACCGGCGCGAAGGCGGCGTCAAGGCCGGTGAAGATCGGCAGATCCCGCGATGGGCCGAGATGGAACAAGCGTTCGCCGCGGCGGCGCTCGACGATGCCGCGAGTGACGTCGCCGGCACTCATGATCGCGTCGTAGGCCCCACGCGGCACGCCGAGGCGATCGAGAATGGCCTGCACGGCGGCGCCCGGCCGCGGCGCGTTGGTGATGAGAACCGCCGTGCCGCCGCGGGCGCGAAAGCGCGCGAGTGTCTCGCAGGCCGGCGCGAAAGCCGCTACGCCATTGTGCAGGACGCCCCAAACGTCGCAGAGGAGCACGTCATAGTCGCGCGCGAGCGGGGCAAATCGTTCGATGACGTGAGCCAAGGGTGTTTACTTGTGTCCGCTGACGACGCGTGCAAGCTGGCCGAGAGCCCCGCGCGTCGCCGGAGGGGCCGAGCCGGCCGCGGCCGGCTCGGCCGGAGGCGGCACCGCGTCGCTCCGTTCCGCTATCGCCGAATCGTCCTTCGGCGCATCGCCCTTCGCGGAATCGGTCTTGGCAGTCTCCATCTTGGCAGTCTCCGCCTTCGCGGCATTGCCGGCGAGGCCCTGGAGCACTTCCGCGCGCACCGCGCGCGGCGGCGAAAACAGGAAACCCTGACCGAAGCGGACGTCGTAATCGAGAAGATCGACCACCGTGGATTCGTTTTCGATCCGTTCGGCAATGAGATCGATGCCGAAGCGGCCGAGCAAGTCGGAAAAATCGGCCGGATGGATGTCGGTCGAGCCGCCCGCGACCCGGTTGAGCAGCAGCGTCGCCGGCGTCTTGATGAAACGGAACCCGCGCGCGGTCAATTCCCGCGGTTCGACGCGCAGGTCGGCGAGGTTGTCCATGGAAAAACAGAACCCGCGCTCGGCGAGCGCGGCCAGACTCTCGTGCTCGATCGGGCCCATGGCGCGGACCGCGTTCTGGGTGAATTCGAAGATGAGCGACGGCGCGATGGCGCGGTTGGCCTCCATGAATTCGAGCAATTGCGCAAACCCGGCATCGGTCAAAGTCGCGCCGGACAGATTGCAGAACAAGCCGATGTCGCGGTTCTTGAGCAGCAGACGTCGCACCACCTGCACGCAGCGCAGCGCCAAAAAGGCGTCAAGCTTCGGCAGCAGCGAACCGGCTTCGGCATAGGAGAGGAAATCGCCGGCCGCGACCACCTCGCCGTTCCCCGCCTTGAGCCGCGACAGCGCCTCGTAATAGCGCACCTTGCGCTGCGGCAGGGTGACGATCGGTTGCAGGTAGAGATCGATCCGCTGCGCCTCGATGGCGCTGCGGATCGAGGCGATGATGCCATCTCGGTCGAGCCCGTCGAAAGCCGCGACCTTGGGTTTGCTCCGCGCCACGGCTTCGGTCGGCACGGCGGGCGCAGCGGGCGCCGCCGCCGCCAAAGCGGCGGGTGCGGAAGCCGCATTGGCGGCCGCTTTACCAGTATCGACCATTGACGGTGCGGTCTCACCGGCGCGATGCGGCGCGGCGTCATCGCTGCCGCGTCCGCGACCGAGCACCGCCTCGTGCGCGGCAACCGAATCGGCAAGCTGATTGACCAGGCGCGACAACTCCTCGATCTCGGCGGCGAGCGGCTGAGCCGGCGACGGCGTCATGTCGGCGGCCGTTTCGACCTTGGCCTCGACGGCGCCAAGCCGGCGGCCGAATTCGGCGACTTGGCGCGCGAGGTCGCCCAGACCGCGGGCGAGATTGGCGACTTGGTCGCTCACTTCGGCCCGGTCGCGCTTGCGGCCGGAAATGCTGTTGTAGACGGCGAGCGCGATCAGCACGCCGAACGCCACCACGGCCGCCCGCCAGCCGCTCAATCCAAACCGCAGATAGAGCACCGCGCCGATCGAGCCGGCGATAAGCACCATACAGAAGGCGATGAAGATGGCGCTGATGCGCACCATTAACGACCCCGTTATGCCGTGCGCCCGACCAAGCCCAGCGCGGCCGAGGCGGCGAGCAACCTGACGGCCCCGATAACGATTCGCGTTCGCACGCGACCAGTGTCCACAAGCGCCGCGGCGCCGCAAGCCCGTGC
>JASHRY010000368.1 GCA_030037105.1 Xanthobacteraceae bacterium | reverse complement strand
AAGACCCTGATCGAAACGCCGGTGGCGATGCTGGTTTAGTACCCGCTTTCACCGTTCCCTAATTCAGGAGGAATCTTTGACGCAGCAGACCCCCTCCCCAACCCTCCCCCTTTCAGGGAAGGGAAGAGCGTCGCGGACCGCGCGCCGGGCGGAGCACTCTTCAGCGATTCCAGATACTAGGTTTTCAGACTAGCATGTCAACGGAGCGCGCGTGTTTCACTCATTCTACGTGGCACCTTTTGCCGTCCTCTGGTTGGCGTGGCTCGCCTATTGGTTCGTCGCCGCGCGCAACGTGAAAGCGACCACACGCCGCGAGCCGCTCACGACGTTGCTGCTGAACCGCGTGTTCATGGGCCTGGGCGCGCTGCTGCTGGCGTTTCGACGCCTGCCGCTCCATTGGCTCGACGGCCGTTTTCTTCCGCCGACGATGGCGGGGTATTGGCTTGGTTTGATCGTGCTGGCCTTCGGTCTCGCTTTCGCCGTCTGGGCGCGCAATCATCTCGGCCGCAACTGGAGTGCAATCGTCACGGTCAAGCAGGATCACGAGCTCGTCCGCACGGGCCCCTACCGTCTGGTCCGGCATCCGATCTATTCCGGCCTGCTGTTCGCGATTCTGGGAACGGCGATTGCGATTGGCGAGTGGCGCGGCCTGCTTGCCTTCGCGTTCATCGCCGCCGGCCTCTCGTTCAAAATGAAGCTTGAAGAGCGCTTCATGAGCGAGAGCTTTCCCGATCAATACCCGCGCTACCGTGCGCAGGTGCCGGCCTTGATACCTTTCTTGGATTGCCGGGCCGCCAGAGCATGATCCGGAAAAGTGGGAACCGGTTTTCCGAAAAGATCATGCTCCATCAATAAGCTAACGCGTGGCGCCGAACGTAAGGAGACACATCATTGCCCGGAGGACGACCTGAGGTGCTGCTCATCGGGCCGCCGCGGCCGGTCATCGCCAGAGGACTTCGGGGCTTCACGGTGCACAGCCTCGCCATAGCGGCGAATCGCGACACATTCCTCGCCCCGCTTGCCCACGTCCGCGCGATGGCGGTGTCCGCCCGGGTGGAGCAGATCGGGCGCGCGTGGCTTGAGCGCCTGCCACAACTCGAGATCATCTCGAGTTTCGGCGTCGGCTACGATCACATCGACGCAGCCGCCGCGGCACGGCACGGTGTCGTGGTTACCCATACGCCCGACGTGCTCAATGAGGAAGTCGCCGACACCACGATCGGCCTGTTGCTGTGCACAGTGCGCGAATTTCCGCAGGCGGACCGTTTCGTGCGCGCCGGCAAATGGCGCACAGACGGCTATCCGTTGAGCAAGGCAACGCTGCGCGACCGCACCGTCGGCCTGGTGGGGATGGGGCGCATCGGAACGGCGATCGCCCGGCGGCTCGAAGCCTTCGGCGTGCCCATCGTCTATCACACCCGGCAGAAGCGACCCGAGCTTCCCTACCGCCATTATACTGACCTCGTCGAGATGGCGCGCGCCGTCGATGTCCTCATCCTTATCGTGCCGGGCGGACCGGCAACGCGGAACATGATCGACGCCAACGTGCTCGACGCGCTCGGGCCCGGGGGCATCCTGATCAACATCGCGCGCGGCTCCGTGGTCGACGAGCAGGCTTTGGTTGCGGCGCTCCGGGAGGGAAAAATCATGGCGGCCGGCCTCGATGTGTTCGCCAACGAGCCCGATGTTCCCGAGGAATTACTGACAATGGAGAACGTCGTGCTGTTGCCGCATCTCGGCTCGGCGTCGGTGTACACGCGCGAGAAGATGGATCAGCTCATCGTCGATAACATCCTCGCCTGGGCGGCGGGTAAGCCGCCGCTGACGCCAGTGCCGGAAACGCCATGGCGGTCGTGGCGCAGAGCCTGAAGGACTTTCGCGCTTCGCCCGCAATTGTCACGGCTGATCGGGACGGTTCGGCCGCGCCGCCGCAATGGCTGAGGATTCGAAGTCGTCGAACCGCCTGATGCGGTAGATGGCGATCGAGACGAGCCAGCTCATGATAAAAACCGCGATGATGAGATAGCCGAGGTTGCCGAAATTCTCGTTGAGCCCATTGATGAAGGTCCAGAACGAGCCGCCGAAGCTCATGTGATCGGCGAGCAGGCCCAACGCCTCGATGCCGCCGACGAGCACCGCCACCACGACGGAAACGAAGGTGATCGTCAGGTTGTAGTAAAGCTTGCGGATCGGCTTGGTGAAGGCCCAGCCATAGGCGCCGAGCATCAGAACGCCGTCGGTCGTGTCGATGAGCGACATCCCCGCGGCGAACAGCGCCGGAAAAACCATGATCGACCAGATCGGCAGGCCTTTGGCGGCCTCGGCGGCGGAAATGCCGAGGAGCCCGATCTCGGTCGCGGTGTCGAAGCCGAGGCCGAACAGAAATCCCAACGGATACATGTGCCAGCTTCGCGCGACGAAGCGGAACATAGGCCGGAACAGCCGCGCCAGAAAGCCCCGGTGCGCCAAGAGAAGGTCGAGGTCTTGCGCGACGAAAATCCCGCCGCGGCGCACGTCGCGAAACGTTTGATAGAGCGAATGCAGAATGAGCAGGTTGGCCGCGGCGATGAGAAAAAGGAAAAGCGCCGACACCAGGGTGCCGATCGCGCCGCCGACCACCCTGAACGACACAAAGCGTCCCTCCACGACGGTGGTTGCCGCCGCGATGGCGGCGCAGGCCAGCGCCACGACGGTCGCGTGGCCGAGCGAAAAGAAGAAGCCGACCGCGATCGGCCGTTTGCCCTCCTGCATCAGCTTCCGCGTCACATTGTCGATGGCCGCGATATGGTCGGCATCGACGGCGTGCCGCAAGCCGAACGTATAGGCGAGGAACGCCGTGCCGATCAGCAGCGGATAATCGCGGAAGGCGACCAGCGCCCAAACCCATGCCAGGAGATTGGCGCCGAGCAGAACGACGTAGACGCCGCCGATCTTCCTACCCAGCTCCGCGCGCTGGTCGTTGAAAAGTCCGCTGATCGTCCGCATGATGCCGGCAAAGAGGCAATTTTCGTTCCGTGACGACGTCGTCCCGTCTCGACGCAGTCATGCGCGGCGCGATCCGCGCGGCGCGCTAGACTAAAGTGGCACACTGTGCCCGATGAATCGAGATGGCCGGCAAGACCGGCCGGATGGACGACACTGATCGGATCGCGCTTTGGCTTCACTCCGCGGCGAGGCGCACTTCCGGCGCGGCGGCGCGGACGTCGGCTTCGACGTGGGGCTCGAACTGGACGAAGTTCTTTTGGAACATATCGACCAGCTTGCGCGCGGTCTGGTCGAATTCGCCCTTGTTCTGCCAGGTCTTCTGCGGATAGAGGAGGTGCGGCTCGACGCCGGCAAGCTGGACCGGCACGGCAAAGCCAAAATAGGGGTCGGTGCGAAATTTCGCGTTCTTGAGCGAACCGTCGAGCACCGCGGCGAGCAGTGTGCGCGTCACATGGATCGGCATGCGGCGGCCGACGCCGTAAATGCCGCCGGTCCAGCCGGTATTGACCAGCCAGCAGTCCACGTCGTGGGCGCTGATCAGCTCGCGCAAGAGATTGCCGTAGACCGAAGGATGGCGCGGCAGGAACGGCGCGCCGAAGCAGGTGGAGAATTCCGGCTGCACGCCGACCAAGCCCTTCTCGGTGCCGGCGACCTTGGCGGTGTAGCCGGACAGGAAATGGTACATCGCCTGCGCCGGCGTCAGCTTGGCGATCGGCGGCATGACGCCGAAGGCGTCGGCGGTGAGAAACACGATGTTGCGCGGCTGCCCGGCGCGGCCGGTGCGCGACGCGTTGGGGATGAAATCGAGCGGATAAGCGGCGCGGGTATTCTCGGTCTTCGAGTCGTCGTCGAAGTCGCAGATGCGCGTTACCGGATCGAACACCACGTTCTCCAGCACGGCGCCGAAGCGCTGGGTCGCGGCGTGGATTTCCGGCTCGGCCTCGGCGGAGAGCTTGATGCACTTGGCGTAACAGCCGCCCTCGAAATTGAATACGCCGCCCGGGCCCCAGCCGTGCTCGTCGTCGCCGATCAAGGTGCGCGTGGGATCGGCCGACAGCGTCGTCTTGCCGGTGCCGGAAAGGCCGAAGAACAGCGCGACATCGCCCGCCGGCCCGACATTGGCGGAGCAGTGCATCGGCATCACGCTTTCGGCCGGCAGATAATAATTGAGCGTCGTGAACACCGATTTCTTCATCTCGCCGGCATAGGAGCTGCCGCCGATCAGGATCACGCGCCTGCTGAAGTCGAGTGCGATGACGGTCTCGCTGCGCACGCCGTGGCGTTTGGGATCGGCCTTGAACGAGGGCAGCGAAAGAATGGTGAAATCGGGCACGTAATGCGCAAGCTCGGCGCGCGCCGGCCGGATCAACAGCGCGCGGATGAACATCGAGTGCCAGGCGAGCTCGTTATAGATGCGGGTCTTGATGCGATATCGCGGGTCGGCGCCGCCATAGAGGTCCTGCGCGAATAAAGTCTTGCCCCTGGCATGGGCGATGAAATCGTCGAACAAAAGCTTGAATTTTTCGCCGGTCAGGCGGCCGTTCTTTTCCCACCAGACGGTTTTCTCGGTCTGTTCATCGACGACCACGAACTTGTCCTTGGGGCTGCGGCCGGTATGCGCGCCGGTCTCGGCGCAGAACGCGCCGCCGTGGACCAGAAAGCCTTCGCCGTTAGCGAGCGCGTGCTCGACCAAAGCTGCGTCGGGCAAATTCCAATGGACGGCGGTGAGGTCCTTCAAGCCGAATTCGTCGGCGCCATGCGCGCTGTTACGCAGACCGGTTTCCTTCACGCTCGCCTCCGCAACTCGTCCGGCTTGGCGCCGGAATTATCGTGAGATCATGGCCGCGGGGAAACGGCCGAAAGCAATCCTGCCGACATGGCGGGCGCGACCTATAGTCGGCATCCTAGCACTTGCCAAGGCGCTTGCCCATTTGTCGCTGGCGACGTCATTTGCAGTGCAACAACGAGCCATCAATCGGCCGCAGCCGATAACCATAACATCGCCGGATCCGGCAGCTTCGGCGGACGCGAGGCACGGAAGTCTGGATTGCTTCGGCACCGCACGCGTTCCCGCGTGCGCAAGCGGCTCAACCCCCGCTCATGCATGTTCCAATGAAACATCGCGCAACGCACGAACGGATCTTCCTCAACCCCTGGCCCGCGCTTCCTTCGCCAAATTCACCACGACCTCGCGCAAGCGTTCCGCAGTCGCAACCGGTTCCGGGAACGGCAGGCGCAGCGTCGTCTCGCCGAGCGCGAGGTCGAGGCCCTCCGGATCGAGCCCGGTGAGACGCCACGCTCCGTCTGCGGCGCCGAGAAGTTTGGTCGCGTAGAGCCGCACGGCCTCGGCGTGATCGTTGTTCATGTGCGTGACCACGCCTTCTTCGGCTTCGATCAAGGTCTCCGCGCCGGAGACGTCTGTCATCACCTCGGCGGCGGCGAGATCGGCGGCGCGGGCAAAGCCGGCATTGAGATGGGCGGACACGACGCCAAGCCGCCAGAACGAGAAGTCGGCAAAGCCGGCGTAAAGCTCCGATTTCGGATGGCGGGCGAGAAAGCGGCGGCGCACGCGCGACTCTTCGCGGTCCGCGCGTGCGATCTGTGCGAAAGTGCCGAGCAGCGTCAGGCGCGGATGCGCCAGCGGATCGCCCTTGCCGGCGGTCGTGAGCAGCAGCGAGGCGCGGCCGTCCTTCTCCAGATTGGCGGTATGGGTGGAGAGCCGGGAGATCAAGATTAACGGGGAACCGTCGGCGTCAGTGGCGACGTTAACGAGTGAAGCAAAGGGATGGCCGGAATTGCGGTCGATGGTCGCAAGCGCACCCGCCCGTGTCATCCGCAACAGGACCTTGGCGACGGATTTTGCGTCGAAATCCGGGACCGGCGCATTCTCCGGCAGGCGGTTCGGCATGAAGCCCGGCAGGGGAACTTCTTTGTCGGCTTCGGTCATTCGCTCATCCCGTTCGCGGCTCTGTCACAGCAATTGCCCCGATTTTGCCTTGTGTCGTCACACTTCCGCCTCTACATGGGGATTCAAAGGCTTATGGGGCCGGGCTGGTGATGCTGCGGCCGATTCATGTTAGAAGGCCGCCATGCCGACAATCGCTCTCGTCGATGACGACCGCAATATCCTCACCTCGGTGTCCATGGCGCTCGAGGCGGAGGGTTACCGGATCACGACCTATACCGACGGCGCTTCGGCGCTCGACGGATTCAAGACCGCGCCGCCGGACCTTGCCATTCTTGATATCAAGATGCCGCGCATGGACGGCATGGAGACCCTGCGCCGGCTGCGGCAGAAGTCGGATCTGCCGGTGATCTTCCTCACCTCGAAGGACGAGGAGATCGATGAATTGTTCGGCCTGAAAATGGGAGCCGACGATTTCATCCGCAAACCGTTCTCGCAGCGCCTCCTGGTCGAGCGGGTCAAGGCCGTGTTGCGCCGCGCCTCGCCAAAGGACGGCGCCGCGCCGAAGGAAGCCGACAGCAAGGTTCTCGAGCGCGGCCTCTTGCGCATGGATCCCGAGCGTCACACCTGCACCTGGAAGAACGAGCCGGTGACGCTGACCGTCACCGAATTTCTCATCCTGCAGGCGCTGGCGAGCCGGCCGGGAGTGGTGAAAAGCCGCAACGCGTTGATGGATGCGGCTTACGACGATCAGGTCTACGTCGACGACCGCACCATCGACAGCCACATCAAGCGACTGCGCAAAAAGTTCAAGGCAAGCGACACGGAATTCGATATGATCGAGACGCTGTACGGCGTCGGTTATCGTTTCAAGGAAGTATAAGCGCCGATGAAGCGCAACAGGCCACGGACCGCCGAGTCCTGAACCGAGAATCTCGGACCGCCGATTCATGGCCGCTGACTGGGACGGCTGACGTGCGGTAGTAATGGCGTCCGGCCCGCTCCCTATCTCCCCGCGGGCGGGGAAGAGAGGGTGGGGCTGATCGGAGCCCCGGCAGACGACGTGCTCGACCGAACCAAACAAACGGCCGGCGACCAGGCCAATGCCTCGACGCTGATCGAGGCCGACGTCGAGGCCGAGGCTCTCGACGAGGCGGAGGCGCGTCTTCGGCCATACGGTCTCGCCGGGGTCGGCTATTGGTTGCGCCGCGCCTGGCAATTCTTCATCACCCAGAGCTTCTCGAGCCTCACCCGTCGCATCGTCTCGCTCAATGTCGCCGGCCTTCTCGCGCTGTCGATCGGCATCATTTTTCTGTCGCAGTTCCGCGCCGGTTTGATCGACGCGCGCATCCAAAGTCTGCTGGTGCAGGGCGAAATCATCGCCGGCGCCATCGCCGCCTCGGCGACGGTCGAGACCGATTCCTCGCTCACCATCGACCCGGAAAAACTGCTCGATCTGCATCCGGGCGAAAGCTACGGCCCGTCCGAGGACGCGCTCTACGGCATCGATTTCCCGATCAATCCCGAGCGCGTGGCTCCGGTGCTGCGGCGCCTCGTTTCGCCCACCAAGACCCGCGCCCGCATCTACGACCGCGACGGCGTGCTGCTCGTCGACAGCCGCAATCTGTTCGGACGCGGCGACGTGCTGCGCTTCGATCTGCCGCCGCCCACCGCGGAAAAGCCGGGTCTGATCGAACGGGCGATCGTCGCGGTGCGCACCTGGTTCGACCGCGGCGACCTGCCGCTCTACCACGAGCTCGGCGCCGCCAACGGCAAAGGCTATCCCGAGGTCGTGCAAGCCTTGAACGGCCAGAACGCCAGCATGGTGCGCGTCAACAATCGCGGCGACGTCGTTGTTTCGGTCGCGGTGCCGGTGCAGCGCTTTCGCGCGGTGCGCGGCGCGCTCATGCTCTCGACCCAGGGCGCCGAGATCGACCACATGGTGAAGGCCGAGCGGCTCGCCATCCTCAAGGTCTTTCTCGTTGCCGCCGCGGTCACCGTCGTGCTCTCGATACTTCTGGCCGGCACGATCGCCGAACCGGTCAAGCGACTCGCGGACGCGGCCGAAAGCGTGCGCCGGCGGATCCGCTCGCGCGTCGAGATTCCCGATTTCACCCGCCGGCGCGACGAGATCGGGCATCTCTCCGGCACGCTGCGCGAGATGACCAATGCGCTCTACCGGCGGATCGAGGCGATCGAAAGCTTCGCCGCCGACGTCGCGCATGAACTGAAAAACCCGCTCACCTCGCTGCGTTCGGCCGTCGAGACGCTGCCGGTCGCCAAGACCGAGGAGAGCCGCGCCCGCCTCCTCACCATCATCCAGCACGACGTCAAGCGGCTCGATCGCCTGATCTCGGACATTTCCGACGCCAGCCGCCTCGACGCCGAGCTGCAACGTCAGGAGGCGGCGCCGGTCGATGTCGCCAAGCTCCTCACCACGCTGGTGGCGGTCGCGAACGAGGTCAAGCGCGACGACGGCGTCAAGGTCACGCTGCGGTTCGAAGGCGGCGGGCGCGCATTCCAGGTGCCGGGACACGATTCCCGCCTCGGCCAGGTCGTCGACAATCTGATCGAGAACGCGCGCTCGTTCTCCCCGCCGGGCGGCACGGTGCGAGTCACCTGCCGGCGGCGGCGCAGCAGCGTCGAGATTTTCGTCGATGATGACGGTCCGGGCGTGCGGCCCGATGCTGTCGAGAAAGTTTTCGAACGCTTTTACACCGATCGACCGCACCAGGGTTTCGGCCAGAATTCCGGGCTCGGCCTCTCGATCTCCAAACAAATCATCGAAGCGCATGGCGGCGCCATCTGGGTCGAGAACCGGATGAGCATGCCGGGCGTCGACGAGACGCCGAGGGTGCTCGGCGCACGCTTCATCGTGCGCCTGCCGGCCACGTGATCCGACCTGGTGATGCGGCAAAATGACTTGGCCAAATTTACCGCGATGTGATCGGGCCGATTCGATGCGACCGATGTGATGGCGACCGCGACATCCACGACGATGTACGCCTCCGCCGTGTTGGTCGGAGCGCGGGCGGTGTTGATCCGCGGACCGTCTGGGGCCGGGAAATCGCGCCTCGCGCTCGACCTCATCGAAGCCGCGCGCGGCGGCTTTTTGCGCTTCGCCCGGCTTGTCGCCGACGATCGCGTCCATCTCCAATCCGCCTGCGGGCGGCTCGTGGCCCGTCCAGCCGAGGCGCTTGCCGGCCTTATCGAAGTGCGCGGCCTTGGCCTGTTGCGGCTCGCTTACGAGCCGAGCGCCGTGGTCGGATTCGTGGTCGATCTCGCTGCCGCGGATGCCGAACGTTTGCCGCAGCCTGATACGCGGCAGGCCGAAATTGCCGGTATTTACCTACCGCGACTCGCCGTCGCATCGGGAAGCGCGGCCTTGCCGGCGACCCTCGCGCTCCTCAACTCAACCCAGGACGATTTGATCTGAGCGGCCCGTCGGTGCCCTGGGACCTCATCCCGCTTTTATGGATTCTCGGAGACCCGGCCGGCTGGACGGACGGATTTGAGATTGGTTAACCTTAAGGCTCTTAAGATTGCTCGGCGGTCGATGTCATAGCCAAACGCTTTTCGGCAGTGCCGAACTCGACCTCGACGTTGCTCTACCGCGATGCAACAACCGCCGAAATTAGCTGAAAATGCCTCTTGCGCTTGGACTTCGGATGGTCAAGATGAGCACCCTTTCGTGCGGTGCAACCGGAAAGCGCCCGCGGGGAGTTCAATGATTGGTCTTGTGCTGGTCACCCACGGGCGCCTCGCTGTCGAATTCCGCGCGGCGTTGGAGCACGTGGTCGGACCGCAAGTCCAAATCGAGGCGGTGACCATTGGGCCCGACGATGACGTGGAAGAGCGCCGCCAAGACATCATTGAAGCGGTGAAACGCGTCGACAACGGCGAGGG
>JASHRY010000367.1 GCA_030037105.1 Xanthobacteraceae bacterium | reverse complement strand
CGGGTCGGCGACGGTGAGCGCCTTGGCGATCTCGTCGCGCACATTGACGATGGCGGCGGCGACTGGCTGAGGAAGAACGACCTCCGTCTTTGTGAGATCGATCCCCTGAAGGTCGCGCTGCATCGCCACAGTGGCGGCAGCCTGCTGGTCGGCCGTGAGCATCGCGAAAGGCTTCCCATCGGCCGCCTGGGCGATATTCTCGCGCGCGGCAGTTCCAAGCTGAACCAGCGTTGAGGCGGTGTAGTCCTTGCCGTAATAGGAACCCATGCCGTAAAGGCTGCCGTAATCCATCAGGTCAGCTTTCTGGAAGCCGCTTTTGCCGGCGACGATGTCGCCGCCGGTCATGAGGACAGTCCCGTCAGCTGCTACGAAGCGCTCAGGCTGCGGCGGCGCGAGCCGATAGGTCGCCGTTGTCGCCCACGCGAGGAGAGCGAAGGTCACGATGGCGACGGCCAGCAGCACCCATTTGAGGACGGCGCTGACCGTGTCCCTAGCCGGCGGTTCGACATGTTCGGCTTCCAGGCTCATGCGTCAGTCCCCTGCCGCGTTTCAGAAGATCGACCAGCCCTGGCTGCCCGCGACCGCCCCCAGGATCGTCACCCCGCTCAGCACGAGCAGCAGCCAATGCACACGATGCAGCCAAGCGAAAGCGGTGGTTGGCCGCGCGGCGGCCCAGTCGTGAAAATGTCGATGCAAGATGAAAGGCTCGGCGACGAACAGCATCAGGAAGAACAGCGTCCAAACGCCGACCATCGCGTGCATCCACCAGAAGGCCGCCTCGCGAAAGCGGTCCCAGAGGTCGAGGCGCCAGCACATGTAGAAGCCGGTAAGACCGACAAGAACAACGGCGGAACGCGCCTGCCAGACGAAGCGGCGTTCGATCGCCTGAAAGGACTGGAGCCGATTTTCTCCCAACTGGGCGCGGCGGATTGCCGGCAGCACGACGGTGGTCGCCATCGAGACCCCACCGATCCAGATCACGACCGCGAGGACATGGAGCGCCCGGGCGATGATCACGTCGTCCATCGCTCACACCCTTGTCGAAGATCGCTGCGCCCGGCGCGGAGTTTCGACCTCATCCGGCACATACCTGGACTGAACTCACGGCAATCCTATTGTTGCCGGGAGCAGCGCCATTTGCGCTGGATCAAACCGGCCCCTTCTTCACTTCCCGCCGCCACTATCCCTTGGTATCTGACACCCGCTTCTTTCTCGGCCCCTCACTCCCACTCGATCGTGCCCGGCGGCTTCGACGTCACGTCATAGACGACGCGGTTGACGCCCTTGACCTCGTTGACGATGCGGGTCGCCACCGTGCCGAGGAATTCCATGTCGAACGGATAGAAATCGGCGGTCATGCCGTCGGTCGAGGTGACGGCGCGCAGCCCAACGACAAAATCATAGGTGCGGACATCGCCCATGACGCCGACGGTGCGCACCGGCAACAGCACGGCAAAGGCCTGCCAGATGTCGTCGTAGAGGCCGACGCGGCGGATCTCCTCGATGAAGATCTCATCGGCGATCCGCAGGATATCGAGCTTCTCGCGCGTGACCGGCCCCGGGCAGCGGATGGCGAGGCCGGGGCCGGGGAACGGATGGCGGCCGACAAAAGCCTCGGGCAAATCGAGCTCGCGGCCGAGCGCGCGGACCTCATCCTTGAACAATTCGCGCAGCGGCTCGACGAGCTTCATGTGCATGCGCTCCGGCAAGCCGCCGACATTATGATGCGATTTGATCGTCACCGACGGGCCGCCGGTGAACGACACGCTCTCGATCACGTCGGGGTAGAGCGTGCCTTGGGCGAGGAACTCGGCGCCCCCGATCTTGTTCGCCTCGGCCTCGAACATGTCGATAAACAATCTGCCGATGGTCTTGCGTTTTTCTTCCGGATCATCGACGCCCGCCAGCGCTTTGAGGAAAAGCGCGGCGGCGTCCACGTGGACGAGTGGAATGTTGTAGTGGCCGCGGAACAGCGCCACCACTCTTTCGGCCTCACCAAGCCGCAACAGCCCGTGGTCCACGAACACGCAGGTGAGCCGATCGCCGATCGCCTCGTGAATGAGCACGGCGGCGACCGCCGAATCGACGCCGCCGGAAAGACCGCAGATCACCCTGCCCTCGCCCACCAGCCGGCGGATTTTCTCGACCGCCTCCTGCTTGAACGCCCGCATCGTCCAGTCGTCGGCGCAACCGGCAATATTGCGGACGAAATTGCGCAGCATGGCCGCGCCGTGCGGGGTGTGCACGACTTCGAGATGAAATTGCGTGGCGTAGAATTTGCGTTTTTCGTCGGCGATCATGGCGATCGGCGCATTGTCCGAGGCGGCAGTCACCGCGAACCCCGCCGGCGGCCTGGTGACGCGGTCGCCGTGGCTCATCCACACCGGGTAGCGCTGGCCGACCTCCCACACGCCCGCGGTCAGCGCCGACGGCTTCTTCACCTCGACTTCGGCGCGGCCGAATTGGCGGTGATGGCCGCCTTCGACCTGGCCGCCGAGCTGCTGCGCCATCGCCTGTTCGCCGTAACAGATGCCGAGCACCGGCACGCCGGCCTGATAGATCGCCGGCGGCGCCAGCGGCGCATCCTTGTCGAGCACGGAGGCAGGCCCGCCGGACAGAATGACCCCTTTCGGTTTCATCTCCCGAAGCGCCGCTTCCGCCTTCTGGAACGGCACGATCTCGCAATAGACGCGCTCCTCGCGCACGCGCCGGGCGATGAGCTGCGTCACCTGCGAGCCGAAATCGACGATGAGAATCTTGTCGTGCGATGCCATGGCGGGTT
>JASHRY010000366.1 GCA_030037105.1 Xanthobacteraceae bacterium | reverse complement strand
GCGGCTCGTCGAGCTGCTGCAATCCAGGTCGAAGGATCGTCAGAACCAAAAGCCGCCTTGCGAAAGGCGGCTAAAGCTTGTGCATACATCATCATCCTGGCAGCAGCTGTAATGGGCCTTTTCTTTAGGTCGAATAAGACCTGTAACAGTTCTTCATTGAAGGCTCTCGGATCGAGGCCGAGTGCAGCCATTCTCTTTTCCAGCTGTGGATCACGTTTGACCTTTAAAGAGACGCCGGGCTTCGTCTTTCTCGCCCGCGGTTTGCCGGTCTTGCGTCTCGTCGGACGCGTTCCTTTACGCGTTCTCTTGACCATTGGTGTTTCCCCACTCGTTTGGTCGGCGCCACGTCAAAATACAAGTTCCATGTCCGTTATGATAGTTTCGTGGATCGTTGCGGTTAGTCGCCGTTCCTCCGGTGATTGGCTTCAGCAGCCGAAAAAGCTGGACCAAAGCGGGTTGGCGCGAAAAATGACCTCGAAATCTCGGCGAACCTGACGTTCTGGTTCGATCCCATGCCGTGCTTGGCCGCCCGCCGCTTGAACGATGAAGTCGGCAACCTCAAGCGCCTCGTCGCCCTTTGGCATGATCCCATGATGGGCGGTCACGTGCTTGCCATCAATAACGACCACCGATTTACCGAAGTAAGCTTCGAGCAGCTTGTCTCCGCGAGAGGATGCTTCGTGGATGAACGCGACCTCGACTGGCAACGGCACAAAGCGTGGAACGAGTACTTCCCACCGCCGGCGCAACAATCCCGGCATGGCCTGGATCGGCTTTATGCCGTCCGGCAACTTCGTTTTGCGTGTCATCGTTACGGCAAATCGACCGAACACCTGCTTCTCGAAGAATTGCCCCAGGGCGATGACTTGTTCATTTGTGGGTGACCGGAGGTCGCTTGCGTGCAGCGGCGAGTCGGCGCCGCCGAAGCACGTAGCCTTCATCTCACGCCATGGCTGCCGGAGATTTTGATCGATCGCAGCCGCAAGGATGGCACAGCCGCCCATCCCGAACACCGGGAACTTCGGATCGGCGAACTCCTCCTGCCCGGTATCGTCCACAAAGAACATCAGGCAGTGCGGATGCACCTGGAGATTTTCGCCGCTCTTGGCGCTATGGAGGTTCAAGCTCGCGCCCCATTTGCTGACGCACGAAACCGCTCGGCGCCTACCCCTGGACCCAATTTCGGACCCGAATGCGATAGAACGGGATATAATGTGTCGTCACCGAGCGCATAGGGCGCCGGCATGAAACTGCTGGAAATGCTGGCTAATGATTATTGGACAGAACTGGACGAGACGACGCTTCCCGTACTCCAAAACCGGGGGTTGGGGGTTCGAGTCCCTCCACTCCTGCCATCGGGAAATGACGGATTCCGGACGATGGATGACGGAAAACTGAGTTTGGATGCCGCTTGGGCAGACTGGCTTGGCAGGCGGCCTTATCTGTCGTCCGTCCTCTGTCATCCGACCTCTGGTGCCTTGACGGTTCGGCGGGCGGGCAGTAGGTAACAGCCATCGTCGGCGGCCCGGCAACGGATTTCCGCGGCGAACATTCCCCAAAAGGAATCTGGCCGATCGGTCTCCTCCTGAAAGGTGGGCGGGGAATGACTATTCGGATCGAGCGATGGCCAAGATCAGCCCGTTCAAGTTCCTGCAGGAAGTGCGCGCCGAGGCGCAGAAGGTCACCTGGCCGACGCGCAAGGAGACGACCGTCACCACCATCATGGTCTTCGTCATGGTCTTCATCGCCTCGATCTTCTTCCTGCTCGCGGATCAGGCCATGCGCATTGTCGTGAGTTTCCTGCTCGGCATCAATTCGTGAGCGTTCCCGATAACCGCCTCAAATTCATGATCCGGAATTCATGACATGACCAGCCGGTGGTACGCGGTCCACGCCTACTCGAATTTCGAGAACAAGGTCGCGGATTCGATCCGCGAGCAGGCCAAACAGCGCGGCCTCGCCAGCCTGTTCGAGGAAATCCTGGTCCCCAAGGAGAAGGTCGTCGAGGTGCGGCGCGGCCGCAAGGTGGACGCCGAGCGGAAATTCTTCCCGGGTTACGTGCTGGTGAAGATGGAAATGACCGATGAGGCCTATCACCTGATCAAGAATACGCCGAAGGTGACCGGCTTCCTCGGTTCCGACAACAAGCCGATGCCGCTGTCCGAAGCCGAGGCGCAGCGCATCCTGCACCAAGTGCAGGAAGGCATCGAGCGGCCGAAGCCGTCGGTCTCCTTCGAAGTCGGCGAGCAGGTCCGCGTCGCGGACGGGCCGTTCGCCTCCTTCAACGGCACCGTCGAGGAGGTGGACGAAGGCCGCTCGCGGCTCAAGGTCGCGGTGTCGATCTTCGGCCGCGCCACGCCGGTCGAGTTGGAGTTCGGGCAGGTGGAGAAGCTGTAGTCGGACGACAGAGGACGGAGGACAGATAGGAAGCGGTCGAGGGCGGTTAACGGCAGCGAGTAACGCTTGATCCGTCCTCCGTCATCTGTCGTCTGCAAGTGTGGGAGGCAAGCGCGGTTGCCGGCCGCCGCGGGCCGCACCACGAACGGGAGTGGAGAATGGCGAAGAAGATCACCGGATACATCAAGCTGCAGGTGCCGGCGGGGGCGGCCAATCCGTCGCCGCCGATCGGCCCGGCGCTCGGCCAGCGCGGCCTCAACATCATGGAGTTCTGCAAGGCGTTCAACGCGCAGACCCAGAAGCTCGAGAAGGGCGCTCCGATTCCCGTCACCATTACGGTCTATGCCGACCGCTCGTTCAGCTTCGAATTGCGCACGCCGCCGGTGTCGCACTTCCTCAAGAAGGCGGCCAAGCTCGAAAGCGGCTCGAAGACGCCGGGACGCGAGATCGCCGGCTCGGTGACCAGGGCACAGGTGCGCGAGATCGCCGCGCAGAAGATGAAGGATTTGAACTGCGACACCATCGAGGCCGCCATGCGCATGGTCGAAGGCTCGGCCCGCTCGATGGGATTCGAGGTGAGGGAGTGATGGGCACGCTCGGCAAACGAACGCGCGCGGCGCGCGAAGGCATCGACCGGCAGAAACTCTATCCGCTGCCGGAAGCGGTGAAGATGGTCAAGGAGCGCGCCCAGGCGAAATTCGACGAAACGATCGAGGTGGCGATGAATCTCGGCGTCGATCCGCGTCACGCCGACCAGATGGTGCGCGGCGTCGTCAACCTGCCGAACGGCTCGGGCCGTACGGTGCGCGTCGCCGTGTTCGCGCGCGGGGTCAAGGCCGACGAGGCGAAGGCCGCCGGCGCCGACGTGGTCGGCGCCGAAGATTTGGTCGAGCGGGTGCAGGGCGGCACGATCGACTTCGACCGCGTCGTCGCCACGCCCGACCTGATGCCGCTGGTCGGCCGCCTCGGCAAGGTGTTGGGACCGCGCGGCCTCATGCCCAACCCGAAGGTCGGCACCGTCACGATGGACGTGACCAGCGCCGTCAAGGCGGCCAAGGGCGGCGCGGTCGAGTTCCGCGTCGAGAAGGCCGGTATCGTCCAGGCCGGCGTCGGCAAGGCGTCCTTCAGCGCGGAGAAGCTCGTGGAAAACATCCGCGCTTTCGCCGATGCCGTGCAGAAATCGCGGCCGGCGGGCGCCAAGGGTCATTTCATCAACCGCGTTGCCGTCTCCTCGACTATGGGGCCGGGGGTGAAGGTCGAGCCGGCGAGCTTGTTTCCCGGCTCGCAGCAGCCGCATTAGCAGGTTGTGGGCACTGATCATCCTCCCCCCTTGCGGGAGAGGGTGCATGAACGGCAAGGGCCGCGAGGGCGGTGAGGTTTTCCGTTAAGCTGACTGAGGCTGCTTCAAGACCGCTCTCGCCGCCGCAGGTGTTCTGAGTACTATCGCTTGCGGCCTTCGACCTTCCAAGTTCCGCCGCGAACCGATCAATTTACGCGGCTTGCCTCGGCCACGGCTGCGGCTTGCATATTCTTGGTTTGAAGCTTGCGCCACCACACGCCGGTTTTGTCGATCGGATTGAATTCGACCGACAGCGAGCGGGAGTCGAGGAAATCGTGGACGGCCGTCCTGCAGCTCTTCAACGCGTAATCGTCGATGATGACGAAGCCGCCGTCCGAAACGTAGTCATAAAGATTGCAGAGCGCATCTATCGTCGATTCGTACATGTCGCCATCGAGCCGGATCAGAGAGAATTGAACATTTGAAAGGCGTGGCAGGGTCTGACTAAAGAATCCCTTGAGAAAGACCACCTGCTCATCGAGCAAATCGTAGGCAGCGAAATTCTGCCTTACCGTGTCTTCCGATATGGCAAGCTCGTTGAAGGCGTGGAGCCGGTCGCGTTTGTCGACCGGGTAGCGGCCGGCATCGGGCCGGGGCAGGCCTTGGAAGGAGTCCGCACAAAAGACCCTGCGGTCGCGTATGCCGTAAGCGGCGAGCACTCCGCGCATCAGGATGCACGCGCCGCCGCGCCAAACGCCGGTCTCGATATAGTCGCCGGGGATGCCCTCGATGATCGTGCGCTCGACAAGGTCACGGAGATTGCGCAGCCGTTTTGGCCCAATCATGGTGTGGGCCCGCGCCGGCCAAACCATGGCGCCATGCCGCGTGAGATAGGGATGGCGTAGTCGCTGCAGGACGGCGCGCGCTAGCCTCGATGATCGGCTTTCACGGGTAATTGCATCCAGAAGGGTCTTCTCGAGGAGGTCGAGGTA